>JBKBUQ010000014.1:0-35182 GCA_046289975.1 Flavobacteriales bacterium
GGGCGTTCCGGAATAAAGACATCAAACCATGAGAAAAGGTTGCATGGAGTGACAAAATACACAAAGTTTTTCCCTGATATTGGAATTCTGGGTAATATTGGGGCCTGTAGAAAACGAATGAGACGTTATCCCCTTTTCCTTCTCCTTGTGCTGGCGGCTTGTTCGTCACCCGTTAAAGAGTCAACCAAACCATCGACATTACCCGCAGGAACCTGGCGACTGCAACTCAATATAGGTGAGGGTCTGTTTCTTCCCTTTTGTTTTACACTCAGCGAAGAAAACAGTGTTTATACAGCTGAAATTATAAATGGAAGCGAAAAAATAAAAACCGAACAATTTTCTGTTACCAACGACTCGGTCTTTTTCCGACTTCCTGTTTTCGATAGCGAATTCAAGATGAAACGCAATGGCGACCATACACTAGAGGGTGCCTGGTTTAACTATTCAAAAAGTCCCGACTACAAAATTCCCGCTGTTGCCGAATACAATAAAACCGAACGATTTGCCAAAGACGAAACAAAAGGAGAAAACGCAACTTTTAAGGGGAAGTGGAAAGTTACCTTTAGCCAAGGAAGCGAAGAGCAATATATGGCTGTTGGCTTGTTTGAACAGGAAAAAGATATTGTTACAGGCACTTTTATTACAGAAACAGGAGATTATCGATATTTGGAAGGACGCGTGAACGGCAATACCATGCAATTATCCTGTTTCGACGGAAGTCACGCTTTTTATTTCACCGCCACGCTTTTGGATACATCAACCATTGATGGAATGTTCTATTCAGGAACCCATTGGAAAGAGCCCTGGGTAGCTGTTCGTGATGATGCGTTTGAACTTTCCGATCCCGAAAGTCTAACCTACATTAAAGAAGGTTATAGCGGTCTGGAATTTTCATTTCCGGATATCGACAATAACACCGTTTCATTTCCCTCGGCAGAGTATTCAGGAAAAGTTACGATTGTGGAGCTAATGGGATCGTGGTGCCCAAACTGCATGGACGAAACCGGTTACCTCAAGTCGTTATATGAGGTTTACCATCTAAAGGGGCTTGAAATTATTTCCCTGTGTTTTGAGCGAACCGGCGATTTTGCTTCTTCAGCGCGTAACATCCGCAAACACAAAAACCATCTAGGTGCTGATTGGAAATTTTTGGTAGCTGGTTCGGCTCAAAAAGAAGATGCAGCCGCTGCTCTTCCAATGTTGAATCATGTAATGTCTTATCCAACTACTATCTTCATTGATAAAAAAGGTCTGGTTCGTAAAATTTATACAGGGTTTTACGGCCCGGGTACAGGACAGTATTACGAACGTTACGCTGAAAAAAATCAACTTTTTCTTGAGACCCTTCTCGCGGAATAATTTTTTAAAATTTTATTTTTTTACCCCTTTTCCATTCAATTCCGGCCTGCTTTTCCGGTTTGCAAGATCCCATGCCGTAAAAAAGACGAGTCGTGTGATTTTTTCCATTTTTTCGAAATCAATTTTTTCCACATCATCCGTGTGCTTGTGGTAATCTTCATGTACTCCGTTAAAATAAAAGATGACAGGCACATTTTTACGCGCAAAATTGTAATGATCGGAACGATAATAAAAACGATTGGGATCCTTTGGGTCATTATAGGTATAATCCAACTGCAAATTGCTGTAAGTTGTGTTAGCCTGTTCACTCACGTTGTGAAGATCCATACTCAAAACGTCTGACCCGATTACATAAACATAGTTCGGGTTATCCTTATGGCGTTCGTCTAAACGTCCAATCATATCGATATTCAAATTTGCGACCGTATTTTCAAGTGGAAAAACAGGGTATTGTGAATAGTAATAAGAACCAAGAAGCCCCTTTTCTTCTCCCGAAACCGGCATCACCAGAATAGATCTTCTTGGACGAAATCCTGCTGCGCTGGCTTTTTGAAATGCTTCTGCAATTTCCATAATCGCAACAGTTCCTGATCCGTCGTCATCTGCACCGTTAAATACTTTGCCGTCTTCAACACCTATATGATCATAATGTGCGGTTATTACCACAAGCTCCTTTTTTAAATCGGTTCCTTCTATAAACGCGAGTACATTCTCCGAGGAGAGCCGGTTATTGTCTCTGTCGATTTGAATATGCACAGATGCCGGTATAATTGCCGTGACGCTTTTTTTATTTTTTGAAATTAATGCGATTGTCGTTTGCAAAAAATCCTTTCCTAATAGATTTTCTGCCATGTTTTCACTGATGTAAAACACGGGCAATCGTTTTCTGTCCTTTTGATAGTCGACGCTTGTTGTGTCCATTTCCAACATGAGTGTAGGCGATTCAATATAATGTTTTGAATACTCCAAGACGCTGAGATAATCCTTCTTTACCACAAACATTGCGCGCACTCCTTTTTCACGAGCATGAGCTGATTTAGCGCGACTTTCCTTCGACCATTTCGACAAGTCTTTTGTGCCGGTTACCAATGATCGTCCTTTTTTATCGAAAGGTTCTCTATCTAGAATCACAACAACCTTACCTTTTACATCTTTGCCCTCATAATCGTTGTATTTACTGTCTTCAATTCCATATCCCAGAAACAAAACATCTTCAACTTTTAGGTTGATATCGGCAAATCCCGGGTAATAATAGAAATCGGAAATAAACCGAAAATCCTTACCGGCGGCTGTAATGATGCCCTTCGGTTTTCGTTCCAAGAGATAAAAAACCTGATAATACGACTCCTCCGGGAATAAAGGTTTTATACCGTATTCGTGAAACCGCTGAGAAATATACTTTGCTGCTTTTTTCTGTCCTTCCTTCCCGGTTTCTCTACCCTCATAATCATCTGAAGCCAGTATTTCCAAGTGACGTTTCATATCCTCCTTGTTAATAAAGGAAGAAAATCTAAGCGCTACACTATCAATTCCTTGCTGGGCAAATGAACAGGATATAAACAGGAAAAACAGTACAATTGTTAAAAGATTGTTTGTTTTCATACACATGCAATCTTGTTTACGCGTTTTTCATGACGACCACCTTCAAAAGCGGTGCCTAAAAACGTATCCATTATAGCATAAGCCTCATTTTCGGACACATACCTGGCTGGAATGGTTAAAATATTTGCATCATTATGTTGTCGTGCTAATGAAGCAATTTCAGGAATCCAGCAGAGCGCGGCACGAATTCCAGCGTGTTTGTTAGCGGCCATTGAGATTCCGTTTCCGCTTCCGCACAATAGAATACCCAACTCAACTTCCTTTTTCTCAACACTATCGGCAACCGGATGAGCAAAATCAGGGTAATCCACACTCTCTTCCGAAAAACAACCTTTATCTTCCACTGAATAACCTAATGATTGTAGGCGTTCAATTAATCGTGATTTCAACTGAAATCCGGCATGATCGGCTCCGATAGCAATTCTCTTCATGGTTCAAAGTTTGTTGACTGGTTTATTAATAAAAGTTGTAAAGATTATGCCTGTTGATAGTGTAATTTTCCGGTTAATATCTTCTCAAAACAAAACTACTGATATCCCGAAGTGTTCTTCTATAACCAAGTTCCTGAATCATTCATTAAAAGTTGAGAGATTGTATGAGGTCCGGGCACACATTGAAATGAACAATTAACTTCCCTCAAAAGTAAAAAATTATCCTCATGAAAGCTTTTTCACTTCTTGTTAAAAATTACTTACTTTGTTATCAATCAAAAGTTTAAGAACTAATAAGCTGCTCATAAAGTCTGACAAGTCATTTAATCAAGCACAATCACCACATACTATGAACAGTATCAACACCGTAATAAAGAAATACATCATTAAAAAAAGAATATAATATTATTTAAAAGTGGGTAGAAACTATTTACTGACGCTGGCAATGATTCTATTGGGATTACCACATACCTTCGCTCAAACGGTAGATCCAAATGGTTTCAACATTTTTTATTTTCCCAACGGAAACAAATCCAGCGAAGGGACGCTCAAAAACGGAAAGCCCGATGGTTATTGGAAAACGTACTATGAAAACGGGCAGTTAAAAACGGAGGGAAACAGAAAAAATCTGGAGCTTGACAGCACCTGGAAATTTTATAGTAACAAGGGAATTATTCAGACGGAAATAAATTATGCAAACGGGAAAAAGAATGGTATTACAAAAACCTATGATGAAAAAGGTGTTCTTCTAAAAGAAGAAAATTTCATAAATAACATCAAAGATGGTCCTGCAACCGAATTTCATTCCAACGGTGCTGTTAAAAAAATGCAAGTATATAAGGAAAATGAATTAAATGGTCAGGTAAGGGAATTTGATACGAGTGGTACAATTATTACGATTGAAGAGTTTCAAGAAGGACAATTACGCAATCAGATGCTGGTTAATCGGACTGATGCAGAGGGTAAGAAAACAGGAAAGTGGCTTGAGTTTTATCCGGATGGTACAGTAAAAAAGGAATCCGAATACAGTTCCGGAGTGCAGATTGGATTCTTTAAAGAATACGATAAAAAAGGAAGTATTAAAACCATTGAGAAATATGAAGATGGTAAAAAGCAAGAAGAATCCGAGGAAACAATATTTATAGATTTCAGAACTGAATATCATTCAAATGGCGTTGTTCGTTTATTTGGAGGTTACAGCGGTGAACGAAAAAACGGGATATTTCGTGAATACGATTCCAGCGGTGTTTTAATCAACTCTTTTATATTCAAGAACGATACACTTCAATCTGAGGGAATAATTAACGAGGATGGCTCTAATGAGGGTCCGTGGAAGCTTTATCATGCGGATGGTAAATTACGCGCTGAAGGAAAATACGAAAAAGGTTTGCGGGTGGATGAATGGAAATTTTATCATCGTAATGGTAAGATGGAACAGAAAGGAAAATACCAAAAGGGTAAACCGCATGGCCCATGGATCTGGTATTATTCAAACGGCTCAGTACAGCGCGAAGAAAATTTCAGGTACGGTAAAGAAGACGGTATAGTTATATATTACGATTCACTTGGGAACATCATGACGAAAGGTGAATTTGTTGATGGAAAAATGAATGGAGAATGGTATTACAATGTTGGAGATCATACGGAAAAAGGTTTTTTTGCAGATGACGAAAGAGATGGAGAATGGGAATATGTATATGCCAATGGGCAAATTGCTTTTAAAGGAAAATATGTAAGTGGTTTGGCAGAAGGTAAACACAAGTATTTTTATCCGAACGGGAAAGTGCGATTAGAAGGTAAATTCAAGCAAGGATTAAAAGAAGGTGATTGGGTGCATTATAAAGAAGATGGTACTGTGCATCTAGTGATAAGTTATAAACGAGGAGTTGAAGTTCGTTTGGACGGAGTTAAGGTGAAGGATAAAATGTCGCCGCTTAAACCGAATGCAGTAGAGCAATGATCAGAAAGCTCGTTACATTTTTTTCCCTTGAGTTCGGATTCTATGATGATGATAAACCGTATAAAATATTCAGGGTTTATCTGCTATTTGCATCAATAATTACTCCTTTACTTACATCAACAATATATTCTGAGAGTACAACCAGGTATTGGGAAATTGATTTATCTATCGAATTTTCGTTTTTCCTTGCACTCATCTTATCTTTTTTTAATTCATGGGTAAGAAACCATCTAAGGTTGTTGTTCTACATTATTTGTTTCGTTTCTAGTATTTATGCTTTTGTTAATATGTATTCGAGCGGATACAATACAGAAGATTTTATGGGCTTCATTCTTGCTTTTTTTGCAATTAACATAGGTATTATAGATCACCGTTATACTGTAATTTATTCAATTTCATTTTTGACAATCTCCATATTTGGATCACTAAATATTGATTTTCCAACGAAAGTTGATCCTAATGGTGTAATTGTACTTGTTTTTGTTGTAGGATTGGTTTGTTATATTATTCATTATACTCGTTACACGCTTATACGCAATTTGCGTGATACCAAAAATGAAATGATGATTGGCCGCGATCGTCTTTTAACAGTTTTAGATTCTGTAGACAATATAGTTTATAATGTTGCAATTGATGAAAAAGGAAATAAAACAATTAAATATGTATCGAAAGCAATTGAAAAGGTTTTAGGTTACAGTGCTGATGAATATATCACAGAAATTAAGTCTGGAAGAATTATAGAAAGAATACATCATGATGATTTAGCTGCTGTAATTGAAGCAGGTAAAATACTAAATAATGATAAAGAACCGGTAATGATGCATTATCGTTTTTTGTCGGATAAAAAAGGTTACATCTGGCTGGAAGAAAAAGTATATCCAAAAATTGATCATACTGGACGACATTATGCCAACATCGGAATTTCTTCGGATGTAACTTTACGGATGAATAATGAATTGGAATTAAAGCGATCAGAGGAGCGTTATCGTTTAATGGTTGAGCGAAACCTGGCGGGTTTTTACAGGCTTGATCTTGATAATGTAATAATCGATTGCAATGATTCGTTTGCCCGAATTATGGGTTATGATTCCGTTTCCGTTGTTATTGGAAAAAGTATTAGTGAGGTATATGCAGATTCAACGGATAAGGGAAGTTTTATTAAGTTACTTAAAGAGCGTAATACAATTTTAAATCATGAAAGTCAGATAACATTAAGAAATGGAACGGTAAAGTGGTTGCTTGAAAATGTTTCGCTGATTCGAAATGCAGCAAATCAACCCGAATACATTGAAGGAACGGTGTTTGATATTACAGAAATGAAAGAAGCTGAGAAGAGAATTCGTTCCGCTCAGCAAAACCTGCAAATGGTAATTGATAATATCGATTCACTTGTTTACAGCCTTGATATTGATGAATCCGGAAATAAGCATTTTCATTTTGTTGGTCCTCAGATAGAACGATTAATTGGTTTAAGTAAAGAAGAATATATCCGAGATGTGCAAAGTGGAAAAATCAATGAATTGTTTCATCCTAATGATCTTAAAACTGTTGCAGGCAGGATCAAAGACTTGAAGAATAAAAAAACATCCGGAGTTTTTACTTACAGATTTTGGTCTAAAACCAAAGGTGAATACATATGGCTGGAGGAGGCAATGTATCCGCAGTTTAATGACGAGGGTAGGTTATTTAGAAATTTCGGTGTTGTTCGCGATGTTTCGGAAACGAAAAAGTTTGAAGATGCGATAAAAGAATCTGAAAGAAATTTGAGAATCCTGTTTGAACGAAACCTTGCCGGTGTTTTCAGGACAACTGTAGATGGAATAATTTTGGATTGCAATGAAGCCTTTGTAAAAATGTTTCGGTATTCCTCAAAAGAAGAATTGCTAAAAGGATCAAGCAAGGATTTCTATTTTAATGAAAGAGACTGGTTGGAATACTTGAATGCTTTGAAGAAGGATAATGTTCTGACTAATTATGAATTGAAATATAAACGAAAGGACGGAACGCAAGTTTGGGCTTTGGTTAATGTTTCTCTAATTGAAGAAAGCAATATTTTAATTGGCACCATTATCGATATTTCTGGTTTAAAGGAAGCAGAGATTAAATTATTGGAAAGTAAGAAATCTTATGAAGATTTGGTGGAAGGATCACCCTATGGAATAATTCTTCATAAAGAAGGAAGCGTCATTTTTGCGAATAAAGCATCCTTTGAAATTGTCGGTATAGATAAGGAAGGGTTTGGAATAGATAAGATTTCTATATACGATTTTCTTTTACCGGAATACCAGGAAGAAAGTGTAATAAGACGCAAACAGGTTTTGGATGGAAAAGACGTTCCTTTTATTCGTGTTAAAATAAAAGATATCAACGGAAAGATTTTAGATGTCGAAACGAAATCTCAGTTGGTAAGTTATGAAGGTGAAAATGTAATTCAGACCACACTCAAAAATATTACTCTGGAATTACAGCTCGAAAAAGAAAAATTGCGCGCAGAAATTGCCGAACAAACGAACAAACTGCTTGAGGAAGAAATTCAGGAGCATAAATTGACGCAGAAAAAGCTGATAGAGATCCAGCAGTTTCTTCAGGGTATTATCGGAAGCTCCATTGATATGATTATGGCATCTGGAGTGGATATGAAAATTGATATGATCAATACCGCTGCTTTACGTGCTTTCGGTTATACAGAGGAGGAGTTGATCGGAGTTCACCCTGAGGTTTTATACAGCGATCAGAGTGAATTTGAAAAGATACAGCGCTCTTTGGAAGAACAAGGTTCTTTTACAGGTGAAATTGTGAACCGACGAAAAAGCGGAGAAACATTTATTTCCTATTTATCTGCTGCTTTGATTAAGGATCCTTCAGGAAAAATTATCGGATCTATGGGTGTATCGCGTGATATTACCGAGATCATTGAAGCAGAACGTATCGTTGAAGAGCAGAATGCAAAAATCAAGGCTA
The DNA here is from genome assembly GCA_046289975.1 of Flavobacteriales bacterium. GTDB lineage: Bacteria > Bacteroidota > Bacteroidia > Flavobacteriales_D > UBA2798 > UBA2798. The sequence goes on from JBKBUQ010000014.1 coordinate 8,314, forward strand.
TTTTCGAAAACTCATCGAATATGATGATGTGGACGATGGATAAAGATTTACAGATTACATCTTTCAACCGCATATTTGGAGAAGTGGTAAAAAGTGTAGTAGGTAAAATTGTTGAGACAGGAGATTCATATCAGGATTTATTAGGTGGATTAACCGGCCCTGTGTTCTCTCGAATTCTTCGAGCGGCATTTGCCAATGCGTTTAACGGAAAAGCAGAAGAGACAGAGGGCCCATTGTTGGGAGGAAATGAGAACGGGGCATGGTTTGAGATCTTTTTAAATCCAATTCTTCTTGATTCTGGAGAGATTGAAGAAATCAGTTGTGTTGCCTATGATATTACCGAGCGAAGAAAAGCGCAGATCGAATTGAAGATCAGTGAAGAACGAAACGCCGCAATGATTCGGGCTTTACCGGATTTAATATTCAGGATGAGTAAAAATGGGGAATACCTAGATGTGATCTTTAAAAACAGAAATGATCTGGCGGATGACCCCGAAAATTTTATCGGAATAAACATTTTGCAGCATTTCCCTGGCGAAATGGGGCAGCGTTTTCTTGGTGCTATTCAGCATTCGATCACTTCCGGAGAGGTGGTTCAAATTGAATACAGTGTACCAATTCGCAGTCATTTAAGACATTTTGAAGCGCGTTATTCCCGTATCAATGAGCAGGAAGCGCTGGTGGTAATTCGAGATATCAGCGAGAAGAAGGAAGCCGAAAACAGTCTTATCGATTCACTTAAGGAGAAAGAGATTCTGCTTAAGGAGGTTCACCACAGGGTGAAGAACAATTTGCAGGTAATTTCAAGCATTCTTAACCTGCAGTCTAGCTACGTGAAAGATGAGAACACACTCCAGATTCTGCGTGAAAGTCAGAACAGGATCAAATCCATGTCGTTCATACACGAGAGTCTTTACCAGACCAAGATGTTCAGTTCTGTAAATTTTTCAGACTACATATACGACTTATCGAAAAATTTGGTACATTCATACCAGGTTTTTGGCGATTTGGTCGAACTGGACTTCCGTTTGGGCGATGTACACCTTAACCTCGATCAGTCAATTCCCTGTGGGTTGATTGTTAACGAGTTGGTTTCTAACGCGTTAAAATACGCTTTCCCGAATGGACGGAAAGGCTGTATCAGGATCGAGCTGAGGGAAGAGGGCAAGCTTGTTACGATGGGTGTTCAGGACAATGGTGTAGGTTTACCGGAAGGCTTTGATGCGAATGCAACAGAGACGCTCGGTTTGCAGCTGGTTTCTACTCTTGTAGAACAAATTGAAGGAACCATGACGCTCAATTCCACGTCCGGTAAGGGCACTGAATATTTGATTACTTTTGAAAAAATCGAACTAAACCGATGAATATGTCCAAGACAAGCGTACTGGTAGTTGAAGACGAAAGCATTGTTTCCAAAGACATTCAGCAGAGCCTGACTAAACTTGGTTACAACGTTGTGGGTTCTGCATCTACAGGCGAAAAGGCAATTGCGCTGGCTTCCGAATTGCGTCCTGATATTGTGTTGATGGACATTATGCTCAAAGGCACAATCACCGGAATTGATGCCGCTGCAGAGATTAAAAAGAACGAAGGGATTCCTGTTATTTTTCTTACTGCCTATGCAGATGAAAGCACACTTGCCAAGGCAAAGGTGACAGAGCCTTATGGTTACATCATTAAGCCGTTTAAAGAGATTGATCTGCACACCTCAATTGAAATGGCGCTTTATAAGCATAAGAAGGAAAGTGAGATTGTAAAAGAACGTGATTTCCTTTATTCTATCGTTGAGAACAAAGAATCGAAAGACTATATTTTCGTTAAATCCAATTCGCGCCTGATCAAGCTCAATACCAAGGAGATTTATTATATCGAGGCGTTGAAGGATTATGTGGTTATAAATACCCTCAATAGTCGTTATACAATTCATTCCACTATGAAAGACATTGAAAAGAAAATGCCCGTGAGTGATTTTATTCGCGTGCACCGTTCTTTTATTGTGCGTATTGATAAGATCGCCTCGATCGATTTACCAAATCTCGTATTGGAGAATGACAAAAAAGTTATACCAATCGGCGGTTCTTACAAAGATGATTTAGTGAATCGTCTTAACCTGGTATAAGACTCATTTTTGATTTTATGATGCAGTTCCTTTTGCGGAATCGAAACTGGATTCTGTTTTGGGCACTGGTATTCCTATTGGTGATTGCCACTCTTGTTCAGGACGGGATGTTCATGGATGGGCAGCAATACGCCATTGTTGCGAAAAACATGGCGGTAGGGAAAGGATCATTCTGGCATCCGTTTTTATCCCCTACATGGTACAAAGCCGGGTCAGGCAGTTTTTTGGAACACCCGCCACTTGGTTATTATTTGCAATCATTTTTTTTCAGATTACTTGGTGAGAGTATGTATACCGAAAGAGCGTATTCGTTTTTTACCATGCTTTTATCGGTTTATTTAATCGTGCTCCTCTGGAAGGAGTTTCATTCGGATGAAGAAAATACAGCCTGGCTTCCATTGGTAATTTGGATTACAATTCCTGTTTGCTTTTGGTCGTATTCCAATAATCTCATGGAGAACACCATGGGCATGTTTACACTAATGTCAATACTGTTTCAGTTCAGGTTTTTTATTTCACGAAACATTTTATGGTTTTTATCGGGCGTTTTAACTATTGTTGCTGCTTTTTTATGTAAAGGATTACCGGGATTATTCCCTATTGCTTTCCCGTTTATATGGTATTGGGTTTATGCAAAGGAGAATCTGCAGAAAGGAATTTATCTTTCAGTAGGATTGCTGCTTTTCTTTCTACTGGCGATGTTTTTCTTGATTTTGATACCGGAAGCCAAAGAGAGTCTGTCGTTTTATTTTTTCGATCGTTTGTTGTTTCGGATTGAGTCGGAACCAACAACAACTAACCATTTTACTGTAATTGTGGATCTGATTTCACAACTGGGGGTCGCTATCGGAATTTGTGTTTTGATTGTAATGGTTAATGGTTATAAAGAAGTTTCATTTAACAGAAAACAGTTTAAACTATTTTTATTTCTAGGTATTTCTGCCTCGCTTCCATTAATGGCTACTGGTGTGCAGCGGGATTTTTACCTGGTACCATCACTGCCTTTTTACGCAATGGCTGCCGGTGTTTTTATAAAGACTCCGGTTTTAAACTTGCTTTCTGGTAAGCGAATACGCAAATGGAATCTTGTGGTAGCAATGCTGTTTTTTTTTATTTCCGCAACCATTGCATCATCCAAAACCGGGGAGTGTTCCCGCGATAAAGAGTTATTGAAGGATGTTTATGCTTTGACCAACTGTATTCCCAAAAATGAGGTAATCGCCGTTGAGGAGGAATTGCTTCAGGCCTGGAGTCTGGAGTTTTATTTATTACGTCATCATGGCGTATCGTTTCACGGAGGAAAAGCGAACAAACGTTTTTTGCTGCAAAGAATTAGCTCTGAACAACCGGAGGGCACATGGAAAAAAACACCTTGTGAGTTGAAGAATTACGTGCTGTTTTCTTATGAATGATTACATCAGTTCAAAATCGATCTGACGTTTCATCATATCAGCACCTTTTACCTTGATCTTTACTTTTGTTCCTAAACGGAAAGTCTTTTTTGTTTTTGTTCCGCGCACACAAAGCGCTTTCTGGTCGTAAACATACATGTCGTCCCGAATACTTCTTAATGAGATCATTCCTTCGCATTTACTTTCTGCTACCTCAACAAAAATTCCCCATTCTGCAACACCCGAAACCACCCCGTCGAATATTTTGCCAATATTCTCTTTCATGTACTCTACCTGTTTGTACTTGATCGAAGCTCGTTCTGCATCGCTTGCTTTCTTTTCCTGAGCAGAGGAATGTCTACACCATAACTCCAATTGGGATTTTGAAGGCCCTTTATCGCCATCCAGGAAGTGTTGGAGCATCCGGTGTACAATGAGGTCGGGATAACGCCGTATAGGCGATGTAAAGTGGGTGTAATAGTCGAATGCCAGGCCGTAGTGCCCGATATTGTTTACATCGTAAATTGCCTTTGCCATCGAACGGATGGTATAGGTTTGTATAGTTTCGGCAACCTGTGGGTCTTTAATGTCTTTTAGTAATTCAGCAATTGCCTGTGGCAGTCTTCGCGAATCGTATGATTTTAGTTTATAACCCAAGAGGGAAACAAAAGTGGATAGCTCCTTTAGTTTTTCTTCCTTGGGCTCATCGTGAATTCTGTAAATCATCGGATAAATCTTCTTTTTTCCGTCTGGTTCACCAATGTATTTTGCAACGGCTTTATTGGCAAGCAGCATAAATTCTTCGATCAGCTTGTTTGCATCACGCGATACTTTGGTATAAACGCCGATTGGTTTTCCTTTATCATCCAGGCGGAATTTTACCTCAACACTTTCCAGTCCGAGAGCACCATTAGCCATTCTTTTCTCGCGAATGATTTTGGCCATTTTGTCCATGATCCGAATTTCGTCCATCAGATCACCGTCGTTTCCTTCAATTATTTTTTGCGCTTCTTCATAAGTAAACCTGCGGTCGGAATGTATGACTGTTCTCTCAAACCATTCTTTGCGCACATTAGCATCTTCATCTATTTCGAATACCACAGAAAAAGTGAGCTTATCTTCGTTTGGACGCAAGGAGCAGATCTGGTTGGAAAGTATTTCCGGTAACATTGGCACCACCCGGTCTACCAGGTAAACAGAGGTGGCTCTGTTCAAGGCTTCTTTATCAAGTATACTTTCGGGTACTACGTAATGCGAAACATCGGCTATATGAATCCCTATCTCATAGATCTTTTTACCCTTGTCTTCACGCAGGAACTGAATAGATAAGGCATCGTCGAAATCTTTTGCGTCTTCGGGGTCTATTGTGAATGTTGTAATAGATCGAAAATCGCGACGTTTGGACACCTCAGCCGAACTTATGGTGGGGTCAAGTTTATTGGCGTAATTTTCAACTTCCTTTGGATAATGATAAGGCAAACCGAACTCCGCAAGGATGGCATGCATTTCTGTTTCGTTTTCCCCGGCCTTACCCAAAACCTCTATCACTTTTCCAAAAGGATTTGTAGCGTGTGAAGGCCAGTCGCCAAGCTGAACGATGGCCTTATCCATGTGCCTGGCACCGTTTAATTTTTCCAACGGAATGAAAATATCAACGTGCATGCGTTGCGAATCGGGAATAAGAAATGCAAAGTTTTTACTTAACTCAACTCTGCCTACAAACGTATCGGTAGATCGCTGTATTATTTCTACCACTTCTCCTTCCGGTTGTTTGTCTCTGCGGGAGGGGTGCAGCAAAACTTTTACCGTATCACCATTCAATGACCGGTTAAGATCATTTTTATTGATAAAGACATCCTGAATCCTTTCCTGGCCTGATAATAAGTAACCATTACCCCGACTGTTGATTTCAATGGTGCCGGTTAGGTATTTGCGGTCTTGTTTGATCACATACCTACCCCTGTCCACCTCTTTGAGCTTGCCGTCTTCTCTCAGGTCGTCAAGAATGTCCATCAGCATTTGCTTCTCCCTGTTGTCGTCCACTCCAATTGCTTTGGCAAGTTGCTTGTAGTTGAACGACCGGTCGGAGTTTTCGGTCATGTGAATCAGGATTTCCTTACGCAGAAACTGTTCAAGCTTTTTAGAACTGGAATGTGAATTATTTTTTGCCATACAGCGGTTTAGGGTCTGTTAAAGGTAGTACTTTGATGCACTGTATTGGTTCAGTCAGCTTTTGTTTTACGACATAATTGTGTTAACAAGTCCATGAAAGGCAAATCACTTTTTCTTCTGATCGGAGAGCTTAATAAGGCGGAACGACATCAATTGCTCAACGCGTGTAAACGCTCGGGCGATAAACGGCATTTGGTTTTGTACCAGTTGATGAAAAAGCATACCGGAACAAAAGACACTTTTGAAGATGTTTTGTTTTCGGTAGCCAAACCATTGTTTGGAGGTGAGAAAGACGAAAAGGAAAAAGATAAAACTATGCGACGGTTTATCGATTTTTCCCTAAAGGAAATTGAACAAATCAAACTGCGGAATTTTTTGCAGGAAGATCAATTGTTGCGCCACTTTCTTCTTTCGCGAATTTACGAAAGCAAAGGCGATGCCTCTATAGAGCGGCGTTACCTGGAACGAACAGGTGAGCTTTCGGATCAGTTGCATGATCGTTTTATGAAAGCGTATTATGTAGATCGTATGGTGGATCATACTTCGCGGACACATACCAAAAAGGAAATGAAAATTCTGCAGGAACTACTCGCGGAAAAAAATGCATTGATCCAAAAAAATTACCACGCCGAACTTGCGCGTATTTATGATTTGTTGTCGGTATTGCGCTTTGAGGACAAAGAGCTAGCAGAAGGTTTAAAGGGGCTTGTTCTTGAAGATGATGAAGTGGATATGTTAATTGCTCTTTCCGGTGGTAGTCCTGAAGAAATTGATTATTTGGTGGCCAGAGCGCGTTTTGCTTTTTTCGAGCCGGTAAAATTCACGGCCTTTATTCAACGTTCACTTGCTTCACTAAAAAAGATCCGCGACGGAAGAGAAAAGGAACGGTTAAATCGTAAGATTTCGTTTCTTCTTTGTCAGCACGCTTTTCATTTTGGTGAGGCACCGGGTAAACTGCTTGAGTATGCACAAGCGCTTTCTTCTTCTTTAAATGGATTGGAGCTGTTTTATTTTCATCTGGCTCGTATACTTGATCTTCATTTCAGAAATAAACCCTTGCCCGAGCCAAAGGAGCTTTCCAAAATACCAATGGAGCCGGAGAATCAGTTCCGCATCGAGTTTTTGAAGGCGCTGGTTTATTTTCTGAAAGGAGAACATTCTGCGGCTGTTAAATTGCTGAATCAGGTATCTTATGTTTCCAATTTTCAGGTTTCCACATGGTCAAGGTTAATGGAGTTCCGGCTACACCTCAACAAGGGTAACCTGAACCTTTGCGATAGTCTTTCCGGGCGATTGCTGCGTCATTTTCAAGGCAATAAAGGGAAGGAATTTACCCTTTCTTCAAGCAAAGAGCTGTTTACATTATTTCAGGATGAGCTGAAAGTAAAAAGTAAAAAGCTGGGTAAAAAATCGGCCACCGAACTTTGTGCTTTGCATAAGGCTATTGTTTTACAAAGGTAAAGCGACAAAAAGGCTTATATTTACGTCTTACCGCAGAAAGCGACAGAATAATGATGCGATTGCTGTTTTTGGCCCTGTTTTTTTTGTCCGGATTGTTAGCTCATTCCTGTACAATCGATAGCTATGTGCTAACCAGGCCTACCTGTTTGTATTCTGCTGACGGACAATTACAGATTCAGGCATCAGGTGCGGCCGGTATTGCATATAGCATTGATGGCGGGCTAACATTTTCGGCTTCTAACACATTTAGTAATCTTGCTCCGGGAACTTATTTTATTGTCATCCAATCACCATTGCCTTGTTCCGTTAGTGATACGGTTTACATTGCTCCTCAGAGTCAGCTTTCGGCAGGAGGAACGGTTTCTGTAAATACCATTTTCCCGGGAGAGTCAGTCGTTTTTTCGAGCTATTCGCATAATGCAACAAGTACCTTGTTCGATTTTGGTGATGGCAGCGATACAATTGGATTAACTCAGGTTGTGCATTCCTATAACCAAATTGGAGCCTTTACCCCTGTGTTGATTGTTAGTGACGGAATTTGTTTTGATACAATTGCCTTTTTAATTATAGTTGCGGGAGAGTCTTCCTTGTATGTACCCAATGTGTTTACGCCAAACAATGATGATGTAAATGATTTGTTTTTGCCTCGTGCTTTTGGCATGGGTTCATTGGAGTGCACCATTATGAACCGCTATGGAGAAATAGTGCATTCATGGATAGGAACAAAAGGTTTTTGGGATGGATATACCTTTCCGGCCGGTGTTGCTTGTTCGGAGGGGACTTATTTTTATTGGATCAAAGCTGAAGGATTGGATGGTAAATCCTACAATGTAAACGGGTCGATCACGCTCCTGCGTTAGAGGGGCATATCTCTATAAACAGCAAAGGGCCCTTTTCGGGGCCCTTTGTTTTTATTGTGTTTCACTTAAAGCGCTTCCATCATACGGAATTTGTATTCGTTGAGTTCTTCGCGGTTGTATTCGTTATCGTAATTGGCAACGAGCTGCATCAGATACTCAAAACTGTTCACATCCGAATCTTCTTCAAAGTCTTCAAGAACAATATCGAAATCTTCATTGCTTTCAAGATATTCGTAAGTTAAGCGAATAATTTTTGTAAGCGTAGGATCTTTTATCTCAATAAAAAAGTTGCGAAGTGTTTTCAGATCATTAATGACCTTTTCACTTGAACCATTCTTAAGGTAGTCCTGCGTGATGCTGTCTATTAGACGCTCGGCTTCTTTTCTTTCCATTGCCGGTTTTGTTTTTTAGATATCGAATTTTATTCCTTGTGCCAAAGGTAATTGATTTCCGTAATTAATCGTGTTGGTTTGGCGACGCATATAAACCTTCCATGCGTCTGAACCTGATTCACGACCTCCACCGGTCTCTTTTTCACCACCAAAAGCACCACCAATCTCAGCTCCGGAGGTTCCGATATTTACATTGGCAATGCCACAGTCTGAACCTGCTGTAGATAAAAACTGTTCAGCTTCGCGCATGTTTAGGGTCATGATAGAAGAAGAAAGACCTTGAACAACGCCGTTTTGAAGCTCTATAGCCTCATCAAGCGTTTTGTAGGACATGATGTATAGAATCGGGGCAAATGTTTCTTCCTGAACGATTTTAAAGCTGTTTTTCGCTTCGTAAACAGCGGGCTTAACATAACAGCCGCTTTCAAATCCATTACCGGTGAGAATGCCGCCTTCAACTACAACTTTGGCACCTTCTTTTTCTGCTTCTTTTAAAGCATGGAGGTACATTTCAACAGCTTGCTTGTCGATGAGCGGACCAACGTGATTGTTTTGGTCGAGCGGATTACCAATACGTAATTGATTGTAGGCGGATTTGATTTTGTTTTTTACTGTTTCGTAAATCGATTCATGAATGATGAGTCGACGAGTGGTGGTGCAGCGTTGTCCTGCTGTACCTACCGCACCGAATACCACTGCAAGCAATGCAATGTCCATATCGGCATTTTCAGTAATGATAATAGCATTGTTTCCTCCGAGTTCAAGCAATGATCTTCCGAGGCGTTCTCCAACGGCTTTTCCAACGGCTTTCCCCATTCGGGTGGATCCGGTAGCAGAAACCAGAGGCACGCGCTTGTCGTTGCTCATGAGCTCACCCACGGTACGGTCGCCAATAATTACACACGAAACGCCTTCCGGTACTTCGTTACGTTTTAACACATCTGTAATGATATTTTGGCAGGCAATAGCACAAAGCGGTGTTTTCTCAGATGGTTTCCAAATACAAACATCTCCACAAACCCATGCCAGCATTGAATTCCAGGACCAAACTGCAACGGGAAAATTAAAAGCAGAGATAATGCCTACTATTCCCAATGGGTGGTATTGCTCATACATGCGGTGATTCGGGCGCTCACTGTGCATGGTTAAGCCGTGAAGCTGGCGCGAAAGGCCAACTGCAAAATCACAGATATCAATCATCTCCTGAACCTCGCCCAATCCTTCCTGGTACGATTTACCCATTTCATAGGAAACAAGCTTGCCTAATTCGTTTTTGTATTTGCGAAGCTCTTCACCCATCTGACGAACAATTTCGCCACGTTTGGGTGCGGGCACTTTTCTCCAAACTTTAAAAGCCTCATTCGCTTTAAGAATCAATGCTTCATATTCTGCTTCTGTTGCGGCATGTACAGAGGCAATTTTTTCCCCGTTAACAGGAGAATAAGAAACAATTTCTTCACCACGGGTAGCAAACCAGTAATTACCGGTAGATGCGCCTGAGTTCTTGTCTTTGATTCCCAAAACCTTCAGGGTTTCGGCTATACCGAAGTCGGTCATTACTGCTGACATATCACTATTATTTAGAGTCCAAAGTTAGCCAAAAAGACCACCCGCACCAAAGGAAAATATACCACGGTGATAAATGCTACACAGAAGCATTAAAAGAGCTTCAGCACATCATTCAGGTTGGCGTACAAAATAAGTCCCAGTAATAGAAGCATCCCCACTGTCTGAGCAATTTCAAGGAATCGCTGATTAGGCGCTTTTCCGCGAACCATTTCATAAAGCAAAAACAATACATGTCCTCCATCAAGGGCAGGAATAGGCAAGAGGTTCATGAAGGCGAGGATGATAGAAATAAATGCAGTAAGAAGCCAGAATTGCTGCCAGTCCCATTCCTTGGGAAACATTCCTCCAATGGAGCCAAATCCACCCAACTGCTTTGCGCCTGCCGGGGAAAAGAGCAGGGCAAGAGATTTTACGTAATTGCTTAATGTTTCTGTTCCTGTTTTTATGCCTTCAGGAATAGACTCAAGAAAACTGAACGTCTCTGTCTGAAACACCAGACTACGATCTGCTCTGTAAGGCTGAATACCCAGTAATCCTTTTTCGTCCAGTTTTGCATTCACATCCATAGGAACACCATCCCGATAAATGTGCAAAGTGATTTCCTGATTGGCCGAGCGCTGAATTTGATAAGCCAGTGTTTGAAAATAAGGGGCATCAATTCTTTTTAAACCAAACAAACTATCCGGGAAAACGGATTCGGGAAAAAACACCGGACGCTTAAAATCTCGAGTGATTCCAACAAGGCTGTCGTTCATTTTCAATCCTGCCTGTTCACCAATTCCTCCACTGGTAATCTTTTCGATTACAAATGGAAACAACGGTTCAAAAAGGGAAGATTTGCCGGATTCGAGTAATTGATCTACTATATTTTCAGGAAGCGTTACCAAGTGTGTGCTTCCATTGCGAATAACTTCAATCTGGCGTGCGCCATCAATCAAAATCATTTTTCCTGCATCCTGATAAGTGCGCGGTTGTTTCCCGTCAACACCTACCAGAATATCTCCGTGTTGAAGCAGCCCTTCTCCACGCAATACTTCGTTGCGGACATACATTCCATAGCTGGCATTTTCGGTTGGCAGAAACTCGCGCCCCCAAACAAACAATACCATGATGTAAATAAAGTAGCCCAAAATAAAATTAACCGTAACACCACCAAGCATAATAATCAGTCGTTGCCATGCCGGCTTGCTTCTGAATTCCCATGGTTCCGCCGGTTTTGAAAGCTGTTCCTTATCCATGCTCTCATCGATCATTCCGGCAATTTTTACATAGCCACCAAGCGGTAACCAGCCCAATCCCCATTCGGTTTCGCCTTTCTTGAATTTGAAAAGTGAAAACCAGGGGTTGAAGAACAGGTAGAATTTTTCTACCCGGGTTTTGAACAATCGCGCAGGAATGAAATGTCCAAATTCATGTAAAACAATGAGAATGGAAAGGCTGAGTAAGAATTGTCCTGCCTGGACGAGGTAATCCATGGATGAATGATTTTGTCAAAAATACAATTTTATCCACCCGCATCACTGAAATACGGTAAAGGCCTTATAACTTTCGCCTGGTAAAAGCGTACTGTAATCAAAACACCCGTTCAATGCGATTAATTTCATTTTGGTATCTGACTCTTCTCTGTTTGTTGCCTTTGGCAGCTTATGCAGATTCTCCTCTTACATCCACACCGTTTTATACGGCGTATATGGATATAAAAGTCATTAAGGACCATGAATCAGCAGAACGAATCAGCGCTGAAGGATTTCAGTTTCTGGATGGCAATGCTCCTGCTGATCAAAAGGCGGCATTTGTTAATGCCCTCGGTTGGGGAAAAATGCAGTTTGTAAACAGTTACAGAGAGCATCTCGGAAAAAAATACGGATTGCCCACTGCGTTTTTCGACTCTATACTTGTGTATAAAGGCGATGAACCGGAGACTCTGCCGGGCACCGAAAAATTGACTCAGGATGAATTGATGTGTCTCGGGTATATGCAGGCAATGGGTAATTATTTCGAACCGCTTAAAGGACATTATTGCGCCTACCTTGCGTTTAACCGAGGCGTTCACCGCAGTCAGGCGATGGTTTATGGATTAATTGTTGCTCAGTACAATCTCGATCGTAACTGGTGTTATGTGTACCAGGTAATGGAGTATTGCAGAGATCAGCCGGGTATTGAAGCGGATGATTTTCGCGATGAAGCAATGACAATTATTTTTGATTATATCAATCTGTATCAGTCAGAATGCGAAGAAGAACCGGTCTACGAAGAAGAAGAAGCCCCTTTCGGGCTTGTACAACCTAAACCCGATTATTATTATTTGTACGATTCGATTCAGGCCAACAAGGGAAAGAAAAATTTTGCTGATCTCGTTATTGAAGAAATTATCCGTCCGGAATATTTCGAAGAATATCAGGGAACAAAAGTGAAAGTGATTATTCGCAACACGGGCAGTTCAAGTAGTTTTCCTGCGCTTGCAAAAATGAGTGAAGTGGATTTAAGTCTTGCCGAGGCCAAACGGCTTGGCCTGAAAGGTGATGTTTTGCAATATGCTGCGGAGCTCGATAACAGAGGAGATGATCCTGGTGCAGATGATCCATATTTCGAATCATGGACTTACATTCCCACAATTGAACCCGGCAAACGGTACGTGATTGAGTTTGTGGTGCTCGGTTATTGGATTTATGATCCCAATTGCGATTTCAAGGTGGAATTGGATACGGAAAAGAACATCACCGAACCAAACGAGAAGAACAATGTGATGTTTTTTGTTGAAGGCGGTTAAACCAGTTCAGCTGCGATTCGACGCGTTGTAAGATTGGTTGAAATATAATCCTCCAAAGCAGGGTCTTTTATAAAATCAACTTTCTCCATGCAGGTTTCATTGATGCGGGCAATATCGAGGAACCCGATTTTTTCTTCAAGAAATGCCTGAACAGCGATTTCGTTTGCTGCATTTAGTACACAAGCGGTGTTACCCCCTTTTTTCATGGCAAGAAACGCAAGATCCAGATTTCTGAAGGTTGCTCTATCTGCCTGTTCAAAGGTTAGCTGAGGATAATCCATAAAGTTAAATCGTTCAAACGAGCTGTTCAGCCGATCAGGGTAGGTGAGCGCATATTGAATAGGCAATCGCATATCCGGTAAACCCATTTGCGCTTTCATGGAACCATCATTGAACTGAACAATGCTGTGAATAATCGATTGGGGATGTACAATTACGTCAATCTGTTCGTCCTTCAATCCAAACAACCATTTTGCTTCTATCACCTCGAGGCCTTTGTTCATCAATGAAGCGGAATCAATTGTGATTTTTGCTCCCATTTCCCAATTGGGGTGCTTCAACGCCTGCGCTTTGGTTACGCTTTTTAGCTCTTCTGCTTTCTTTCCACGGAAGGGTCCACCGGAGGCGGTTAGATAGATCTTTTCAATGGGGTTGTGGAATTCACCGGCCATACACTGAAAGATAGCCGAGTGTTCAGAGTCGACAGGATATATGTTGACCTGATTTTCTTTGCTTAAACGGGTAATTAGTGCGCCCGCAACAACTAACGTTTCTTTATTGGCAAGTGCAATGTCTTTACCCGCCTTGATGGCCGCTATTGTGGGGGGTAATCCTGAATAACCGACCATGGCTGTTAAAACCACATCTATGCTCGACATTGTAACCACATCACAAAGCGATTGCTCTCCGGCAAAAACTTTGATATCGGTATGTGATAAGGCGTCTTTTACTTTTTGATAAAGCGTTATATCGGTAATGACAACCGTATTAGGATCAAATTTTAAAGCCTGTTCTATAAGCAGGTCGGCGTTTCGGTTGGCGGTAATTACTTCAAGTGAAAAAGTGTTGGGGTGCTCAGCGATAACTTGTAACGCTTGTGTGCCAATGGAACCTGTTGATCCAAGAACTGCAATTCCTTTTTTGGGTTTTTCCTGATTCATCGTATGCTAATACCTAAAACACAAATGTCGTCGATTTGTTCCAGCGTGCCTCTCCAGGATAGAATATTTTCCAGCAATACTTCCCTGATTTTTTCAGGATGTTGTTGCCTGTTGCTCTGAATGAGTTCTTTCATTCTGGAATATTTAAACTTCTTACCGCCAGGACCACCAAACTGATCAGCATAACCGTCGCTGAATAAAACGAGCAGTTGTCCTTGGTGTAAATGCATGGTGTGTTGTGTAAATGGCTTCCGGTGGATATAGGCCCCAACCGGTTGTTTATCGCCTTTTATTTCCATGCAATTTTGTTCGTCAAAGATCCAGATGGGGTTGTTTGCTCCCGCAAATTGTAATTCACGGTTGTTTAAACGACAAAGCGCAATATCCATTCCATCATGAATAGCTTCTTTACCTTCTTTGTGAAAGACTTCATCAATCAATTCGTTTACCTTATTCAGAATCGCTGCGGGTTCCTTTATCCCAAACTCTTTTACCGCACGCATCAATGCATTATGTGCAACAATACTTACAAATCCTCCCGGCACACCATGACCTGTACAGTCAATTACTCCAAAAATTACATCATTTTCTGCAAGAGGAATAACCAGGTAGAAATCACCACTGACAATGTCTTTTGGTTCGAAGAGGATAAAATGGTCCTTTAAGTAGTTTAATTCTTTTTGCGTTGGTAAAATAGCTTGTTGCAATCGTTTTGCATACTGAATACTATCAGTAATATCTTTGTTTTTCTCTTCAATTAATTTCTTCTGGTTTTCAATAAGGTTGTTTCTGGTGGTGAGCAATTCATTTGCCATTTTGCGTTGTTTTAACGAGCGAAGAATAAAACCAAGAATAATCAGTAATGACAGTATACCTAGTGCAAGTAAATAATTGAACAAATTTTGCCGGGCGATCTCCGCTTCTTGCTTTAGTCGCTCCTGATTTGCAATAAACTCATCTTCCTGTTTTTTCTTCTCGTATTTGTAGGCCTGTTCTTTTTCTACAAGCATGTTTGTGTTTTCCTGGTTTTCAACACTGTCCAGCAATTGATGATAGAGTTTATTGTATCCCAGGGCCTCTTTAAATTGTCCGTTTGCTTCGTATACCACCGAAGCAGCTCTGTATACCTGGTAGCGATTGATGTAATCCTGGTGGTTTTTTGCAATAGCGATTGCCCGATTTATATGTTGTAGCGCCTCTGCTTTTTTGTTTGTTTTTGCATAAGCAAGTGCCTTAACATTTAGAATTTCCATTGAAGTAATCAGGTCAGAAATGGAATCGCTTAGAACCAATCCTTTGTCAAGATATCCTACTGCATCGCTATATTTATTAAGATGATAAAGTGCAGATCCGATATTTTGGTAAGAAATTGCAAGCCCTCCTTTGTCGCCAATTTCTTCTCGAATTTTTAAGGCTTTAAAGTGATGTTCGAGTGATGCCTGATAATTGAATCGACCCACTTCTATCACCCCCATATTGTTATAACAAAGTGCTAAATCTGTTCTCCAATTCATTTTTTCAGCAATGGAGGTGGCTTGTTTTAACATTGCAATCGCATCATCGTATTTTTTAAGTTTTTCATATACAATTGCAATGTTGATTAGCGAAGACACCATTCCATTATTGTCCTTGGTTGATTCGGCAATTTTCAGGGAAGGAAACAGGTATTGCAAGGACTTATTTAAATCGCCCTTGAGGTAATACACAAGTCCGAGATTACTCAGCGATCCCTGAACTGAATTCAGTCTACCGGATTTGATTCTTAACTCTAAACCTTTTTCGTAGTAATACACCGCACTATCATAATTACCCAGGTAATCAAATGCGACCCCTAAATTGTTATAAGTGTTGCCTAGCTGGGAGTCGATGCTGTGTTTTAGCGTTATTGCCAATGATTTGCGGTGATGGAAAAGCGCTGGCTCAAAATCACCCTTGTGTACCAGGGCCACCCCCATTACGCTGTGGGCTATGGATAATAATTCCGGGGTTGAGGTTTGGGTTAATGCCTGTTCGGCTATTTTAATTGCGCTGTCCGGATAGCTTAATGCGAGTTGTTGGCTTTTTTGTAGTTGTTCCCGTAAACTTTTTTCATCTTCTGCAAAAACAGAACTGGTTCCCAAAGAGGATACAATAACCAAAAGCAGAATCAAACGGATAAACGCAGGCATTGTGCTAAAATAGAGAATATTGGGAAGTATTCCAGAGAAGAAGTGAATTATTCTGTCAGGGAATTTTTATTCCGATAACCAGTACATCATCCACTTGTTTGCGATTGTTTTTCCAGTTATTGAATTCTGTTTCAATAATCGTTTTTTGTTCATCCATTGGGAGCGTGTGTATACGCAGGATAAGCTCCCTGAAATTTCTGCGCATGAATTTTTTCCCGTTTGTTCCTCCAAATTGATCGATGAATCCATCAGAAGTCATGTACATGGTATCACCCGGTAAAATCGGAAACTCATGAGAGTAAAAATCCTTACCCCTCTCGTTGTATCCCCCAATCGCTTCTTTCACGGCTTCCATCTCTATTACTTCTCCGTTTCTAATTAAATAGAGTGGAATGTTAGCACCGGAGAATTGACATAAATTATCCTTGGTATGAATAGCACACAAACCAATATCCATTCCATCACGTGAGTCTTTGTCTCCGCCATCCTGATGCAGCGCCCGGGTAATTTGCTTGTCCAGGAAGTGCAAACATTGTTCCGGTCCGGTGAATAATGCGTTGTGGGTAACCTGGTGTAGGTATTCATTTCCAATAAGACTCATAAATGCACCCGGAACACCATGACCTGTACAATCGGCCAGTGCCCATAAAAAGACATTGTTCACTTTAGCAAACCAATAGAAATCACCGCTTACAATGTCGCGTGGTTTATAGAATACAAATGAGTTCGGAAATTCGTTTTCAAGAATTACCGCGTGGGGCAATACCGCCTCCTGAATTCGCTTCGCATATTTAACACTGTCAAGAAAATCCTTATTGGCTTGCTCAAGGGCAATCTCAACGTTCTTTCTGTCGGTAATGTTGGTATATATCGCAATAATCTTGTTGAGCTCATCAGCGTCGTTAAAAACAGGAACAATTGAGCTTCTTGTCCACTCCACCTCTCCCTGTTGGTTTTGGTGCGGGGAATCATATACAATGGCTTCTCTGGTTTTAGGGAAGTTTTTAAATACGGTTGATAGCGATTTGTAGGAACTCAGTTCCTGCAATGTTTTAACTTTCCCGTACGCAGATTCAAAGTATTGTTCCTTTGTGTATCCAATGGTTTTAAAATAGCTGTCGTTGTACCACTCTATGTTTCCGTTCTGATCACAAATAATTACTCCTTCATTCATTTTGGAGGCTACAATTGATAGTTTTTGAAGCTGTTCTTTTTGTGCGTTCAGTTCACTTGTGCGCTCTCTTACTTTTTCCTCAAGTTGTCGTTTTGCTTTGTTGAGGTTTCTGGTTCGGATCAAAAGGAATACGTAAAACAGAATTACAACCAGCGGAAGCAATAAAGCATAAAACCATTTCTTTTTCCAAAAAGGAGCGTCAACACTAAAACTGAAGTAAACGGGCTCGCTCCAAAATCCATCACTGTTGCATGCTTTAACGGCAAAACGATATTCTCCGGGTGGGATATAGGAATAGGTGGCACTGTTTTCTTTGTCTGGTGGCGACCAGTCCTGATCAACACCTTCAAGCATGTACCGATAGCGTATGTTTTTCGGATTGTAAAAATCAAACGCAATAAAATCAAAAGTGATATGATCGTCGCCGGGATGGAGATTGATGTTGTCGGGCATATCAGAACTGAATTGATCGTCCTGATACTTTTCTTTCCAGTTCGTTTTCTCATAGAGCAAACGCATACCCGTAAGCAACAAGGGCGGTGGAGTTGGATGCAACTTGTCTTTATCCGGAAAATAACACGTAACACCTTTTATCGTTCCAAACCATAATCGTCCTTTGCGATCTTTTAATACAGAATTGGCATTGCATTCCATTCCGGTAAAGCCTTCTTCTTTTCCATAGTGACGGATTTCCTTAACGGCCCAGTCTTCGTCGGGAATGATTCGGTCCAGCCCTTTATCTGAGCCAATCCAAAGATCTCTTCCATCAAACACCATCAGGTATAGGTTGTCGGCGTGTAGTCCATTCTTAGTTCTGAGAATTTCTTTGGTTCCGTTTTTACGCAAAATGACTACGCCGCGACTTGTGATTACCCAGGTGTTTCCTTTGGGGTCCCTCCAGCAATCGAGCGCATCGAGTGGACCGTATTCATCTTTTAAAACCTGCTGATGAAAGTTGGTCCCGTTGAATCGAAACAATCCTTTGTTGGTGCTTACCCAGATATCGTTTCTTCCCATTAAACGCAAACTGAAAACAAGCACACCGGGAAGTTGTTTTTTGTAACGGTTTTCAAATTCGTTCCCGTTAAACACCATGATCCCGTTTTCGGTTCCAATATATAATTCGCCCGATTCCGGATCTTCAAGAAAACAAAATACTTGTCCAACTTCTGTTTCGGATGAATAGGGATAATGATTGATTTTTGTTCCGTCAAATAAAACCGGTCCATCTTCTGTTCCTGCCCAAACTCTTCCTTTTTTATCTTGATAAAGCGAATGCACAAAAGCATTGGGCATTCCTGTTTCTTCGTTTAGAATGGTAAATTTATTTTCATCGTAAACAGCAATTCCGTTTTCTGTTCCGAACCAGATCTTTCCGGAATTGTCCTGTAAAATCGATCGTACAAATTGATTGGGTAATCCTGTTTGTTTGTTGAAGTGAATAAAGCGATCGCCCATAAATACCGCGCATCCACCACCATCAAATCCAATCCACACATTACCTTGTTTGTCTTCGAATAAACACAACGGAGCAACATCGGGAATCCCGTTTTCAGATTTAAAATGCTCTGCGCTTGCTCCGTCTTTGCTAAAACGGAAAACGCCATTGGTGTTTGTTGCAACCCATAGGCTGCCGTTTTTATCTAAAAGCGATGCAACGACCTCTCCTTTTACCTCTTGCGATAAACCGGCTGTAATAAATTTGTTTCCATTAAGCTGAAAGGTTCCCTGCGGGGTGAAAAATAATAATTCACCCGCTGTTGTTTCGGCAATATCATCAATGTTAAGATTAACAGATGTAGATATGTCGGCAATGTTTTCAAACAACTCGCCTTTGAAGCGGGCAAAACCATAACCCTTAGAACTCACCCATACTGTTCCGGATTGATCACATATAATGCGATAGGCGTGACTAAACCCAAGACCATCATTAATACCGTATTTGTAAAATTTTATACCATCATAACGCAATACACCGTAGCCTCCTGTTGCGAACCAGATGTTTCCTTTTTTATCCTGCGTAATATCCCAAATAGCTTTGTCGCTGAGATCAAACGGGGTTGGAACTTTCTCAAATCGTTTTCCGTCGTATTTGCAAATTCCTCGATCCGTTCCTATCCAGATGGTGTTCTTTGAATCTGAATAAACCTTCAGAATCATATTTGAACTCAATCCATCAATCATGGAATACGACACAAAATCTATTCCGTCGAAGCGATTAAGGCCCCCACCAAGTGTTCCCAGCCAGATGTAGCCGTTATGGTCCTGACAGATGGTTGAGACCTGCGATTGCGACAAGCCTTCGTCTAAACCGTAAAAACGGAAATTCCAAACCTGTGCATTTATGCTGAGGTTGAAGAATAAAGCAAGCAGTATAAAAAAGCGTTTTTGCACTCCTTGTGAAGATAACAAAAAGCAGATTGAGTTACTTAATGTATTCGTCGAAAAAACGAAGAATTGTTTCGCTGTGTGAAGCCCAATAGGAATAGGTGTGACTACCGTTTTCGTCGATGTGCTGAACCACTTTCAGAGCAGGGTTCGTTCGGGATAACTCTTTAACAAAATTCTCTGTCTGAGTGTACGGACACATCTTATCTAGTTTTCCGTGAATGAGTAACAAGGGCATGGTAAATTCTTTAGCACGCAGGTAGATATTGTCTCTACCCGACCATCGCTCTGGAAATTTTTCCTGGGGTCCATAAAAGCCGGAGTTTATGGGCTCGTTGAGGAGTAATCGTTGGTCGAAATCCGCCGACAGACATGCAGCTGCCTTAAAAATTTTAGGGTTTTCCAATGCCAGTAAAGCAGCACCCCGGCCACCCGTGGAGAGTCCGGCAACAAAATTGTTTTTTCCAGGCAACAACAAGGAGAATTTATTTTGGAGAGCAGTTATGAGCGTATCCGTAATCCACCTTCTTGTTGGAAAGGGTCTGTACTTTTCTATGGTTTCAGGATAGGTTTGCCAATGATAGGTGCTTTTACCTAGATCCGGCATTATCAAAACATACCCTTTTGTGAGAGCCAGTGAGCAGATGCTTGTTTTGTCGCACCACTGTGTAGCAGGAAAGTTCCACCCGTGTAAAAGCAATATTGAGCCTTTTGCTTTTGCTTTGGGAAATGAAAGGTGTACAACTCTTTTTTGATTATTCTGCTGAACAGTGATTATAGTATCCTTATTCGCTCTGGTTGAAGGAGAGGCCATCAATAAAATAAATGTGAATAAGCGAACCATGATCAAAAATACAAGTTTAAGAATAGCAAAGGCTATGCCCGAAACTTAGTTTGGCTCTCGGTCTGATACAACAAAAAAAACCCCAAACTTTTGTTTGGGGCTTGGTTTTTATTGAGGTCCCGAGCGGATTAACCATGGTGTTCCGCATAAAACGAGCGAATTCAGAAAACCAATCAATCGCTATCGCTCGCTATTTTTTGTTGCACCATCCCTTTCGCTCAAACCGAAGTTTGGTTCTCGGTCTGATGCAACAAAAAACCCCAAACTTTTGTTTGGGGCTTGGTTTTTATTGAGGTCCCGAGCGGATTCGAACCGCTGTAGGAGCTTTTGCAGAGCTCTGCCTAACCACTCGGCTACAGGACCTTTACGGGGTACAAATATACAAAAATTTGAAGAACTACATTTTATCCTTCCATGCTTACGCTTACACTATGGAGGTCGGCTTCAGCTGGGGGGTTAATTTTGTAGAGTGTAATCTTTATTTTTTCAGCTTTGGGATAGACTTCCCTCGTGCGTAAAATGATCCTTCTAGCAACAGTTTCTATGAGTTTACTGCGAACCGCCATTTCTTCTTTTACCAATTGTGCAATTACAACATAATCCGCTGTTAGATCGAGGTTGTCTTCTAAGGCCGCTTGCTCAAAATCGATATGAATATCCATGTCGATTCTGTAATTGGTGCCAACCATAGCTTCTTCGGGGAGACAGCCATGATAGGCATAAACTTTAAGGTTGTTGATGGAGACGATGGCCATGATCAGATGTAACGAATTCCCAATAAGCAAATATCATCAACCTGCTCAATTTCCGATTTCCATTCCTGAAAAGCATTTTCTAATTTTTTCTTTTGATCGGAGCTTGTACGGGATGATATTGAACAGAGAAGCTTTTCAAGCTGTGCGTATTTGAATTTTTTTCCGTCGGGACCACCAAACTGGTCGGCATAACCATCAGTTAATGCGTATACCATATCTCCTTTTTCAAGCGGAATTTCCTGTTGGGAAAACGCGATCATTTTGCCGGCATGATAGCCTATTGGCATTTTGTTGGCCGGATATTCCGAAAGGGTGTTATTCCTGACAACATAGATATTGTTGTTGGCACCGGCATAAATTACTCGGTTATTCCTTTTTTCAAACTTGCAAATGGAAATGTCCATTCCGTCTTTACTTTCTTCGGCATGACCTTGTTGTTTAAGTGCGAAAATAATCCTGTCACGCAACAGGTCTAGAATTTTTGCCGGCTCGTAAACCGATTTTTCATTTACAATTTCGTTCAGATAGCTTGTCCCAAGCATACTCATGAAACCACCCGGAACACCATGTCCGGTGCAGTCTGCTATTGCAATAATTGTAGTGTCAGAATCAGGCGAACTGGCCCAATAGAAATCTCCGCTTACGATATCCTTTGGCATAAAAAGCACAAACGACTCCGGAAAAATAGTTTTTATGTCTTCTTCCGTTGGCAACAATGCGGTTTGAATTCTTTTTGCGTAATTGATGGAGTCGGTAATCTGTTTGTTTGTTTCTTCTACAACAGCTTTCTGTGTTTCAATTATTCCTTTTTGCCTTGAAATCACACGGAAACGATTAAACAAAAACAAGGAGAACAATACAACCAGAATCAATACAGTTACTGATGCATAAATAATGATTCGCTGCTGCTGTTTTTCTCCGTCGGCCTTGGCTTGAATGCGAATCATTTCTTCTTCTGCCTTTCGATCAAGTTCTTTCTGTTGCTGCTCAAGCGCAAATTTTGTGCGCATATTACTGATCTCCTCATTGCGCTGTGTGCTGAAAACGGAATCGTTTAAGCGTGTAAATTCTTCGTGGTAAAAGAGGGCTTTTTCAAATTCTTTTAACTCGCGGTGTATCTTGTACATCCCCTTATACGCTTTTACCCCGCTGAGCATATCGTGGATCTCGTTGGAAAGCTGTATAGCGTCGGAAAAGTATTTTTTTGCAGTGCCCACATCGCCAAGACTCTGGTAGCACACACCAAGACTCGCCATTGAGCTTGCCATGCCCTGTCGATGATTGATTCGTGTTCTGATCTCTAACGATTGTGTGTGGTATTCTAATCCTTTTTTGAAATCGCCCTTTTCAATATGCACATTACCAATATTGCTTAGTGAAACCGCGATTCCATAAGGATTTTCCAACTCCTTATTCATCTCCAGACTACGCTGATAGAATTCAAGAGCCTTGTTAAATGCTTTGATGTTGAAATAGATATTTCCAATGTTTCCATTAACCGCTGCAATTCCCTCTTTCTGATCAATCTCAATACACATCTTAAGACTTCTTTCCAGATAATCCAGCGCTTTTTTTTGATCGTTTAATCGTTCATAAATAGAACCAATGTTACTGAGTGAACTTGCAATTGCAGGTTTAAATAGAATGCTTTCCGCAATGTTGAGTCCTTGTTGCTGATGGTAGAGTGCCTTGGCATAATCACTCATTTGCTCGTAGACATTACCGGTGTAACGATGCGCATTCGACAATCCTTTTTTGTATCCGATACGTTCTGCCAGATCAATACTAAGTTTTCCAAAATAAAGTGCAGAGTCGTTGTTTGCACCGTAATATTCCCAGATTAATTCATTGTAGGCCTCAACCTTTGCTGTGTCATAATCAGAATTGGCAACCACCCTCAATAGGCTGTCAACCGGCAATTGTGCTAATAACAATTGCGGAAACAATAAGAGGACGCATAACAATAAGGGCAGACGAATCATCTCTCTGCAAGATAGTGAATAGCGGCGAATGGAAAAACTTTACGACTTGATTGCGGCAATTGCTTTTTCAAGTCGCTGAACGCAAACATCCTTTCCAAACAAAGCTGCCATTTCGAACAATGCGGGGCCTCCGGCAGCACCACTCAGGCAAACGCGGAACAGCTGCATCACTTCTCCTGTTTTTACACCTACCGTTTCACAGGTAGATTTAAACATCTCTTCTGCACTGGCTGCGGTAAATGATGTTGAGCTGCGAAAGGCAGTGGTGATTGTTATAATGAAAGCCTCAGATTTTTCATTCCAGCGTTTTTTAATCACTTCGGCATCGTAGCTTTCCGGCGCTTGAAAGAAATAACTTCCCAGCGACCAAAGTTCGGTCACAAAATGTGCTTTTTCCTGAAGCAAACGACAAACTTCAGTGGTATAGGTCTTATCGGCTTTCACACCTTTGCTGTTAAGCTCAGGTTGCCATAGATCTGCGAGTTGTTCCGGACTTTGTCTGCGCAAATATTGCTGGTTGAACCACAGCGTTTTTACAGGATCAAATTTCGCTCCGGCTTTACTGACTCTTTCAAGCGAAAATTCTTTTACCAATTCTTCAAGCGAGAAAATTTCCTGGTTTCCGCTGCTGTGCCATCCCAATAATGCGAGTACGTTGATAAACGCATCAGGAAAGTATCCCTTTTCGCGGTAGCCTGAAGAAATTTCTCCTGAAGCAGGATCTTTCCACTCCAATGGAAAAACAGGAAAGCCCAAACGGTCGCCGTCACGCTTGCTTAATTTTCCATTTCCATCCGGTTTTAGCAATAGAGGCAAGTGTGCAAATTCAGGCATAACGTTTTCCCAGCCCAGGTAACGATACAATAACACGTGTAACGGAGCAGAAGGAAGCCACTCCTCTCCGCGAATAACATGGGTGATCTGCATCAGGTAATCGTCCACTACATTCGCAAGGTGATAGGTTGGCATGCCGTCCGATTTGAAAAGGATTTTATCATCTAGTTCTGCGGTGTTAACAACAACCCAGCCCCTAATGATATCTTTTAGTTTCACTTCTTCATTACGAGGCATTTTAATGCGCACCACATATGGGTTTCCTGATGCAAGCCTTTTTAGGACCTCGTCTTCAGGAAGTGTCAGCGAATTTTTCATGTGCTGACGCGTAATGGCGTTGTAAGAGGAACTTTTAGCCTTTGCAGCTTCCAGTCTTTTTCTCATTTCCTCTAATTCTTCCGGTGTGTCAAATGCATAATAAGCGTGTCCGCTTTTTATCAGTTGATCGGAGTATTGGGCGTAAATGCCTTTTTCTTTACGTTCACTTTGGCGGTAGGGTGAATGCGGACCATCACCAAAACCAACGCCCTCGTCAGGACAAATGCCACACCATTTTAACGATTCGATGATATAAGCCTCTGCACCCGGAACAAAACGAGCCTGATCTGTGTCCTCGATACGAAGTAGAAAATCACCACCATTTTGTTTGGCGAACAGGTAGTTATATAGCGCAGTGCGCACGCCGCCCATGTGTAGGGGACCTGTAGGACTGGGAGCGAAACGAACGCGGACACGACGATTGATCATAGGGCATGTTTTGAATAAGGCGACAAAGATAGAAGAGTACTGTCAACAGAAGAGCGGGACTTAAAAAAATGAACCCTTTTTCTGCTAAGGTTTATAATTGGATAAGGAGTCAAAATTCACGATATTTACCGTAACATAACGAGGTTTAAACCGTTTATCTGTAATTGCAAGACAATCTTTCCATATTGATTGATAAACTGGATGCATTTATCCGGAAGTACTATAAGAACCTTCTTATTCGAGGCTCTCTGCTTAGTTTTTCTACTGTTCTGATTGCTTTTCTGTTTGTGATTCTTGTTGATCAGTGGGCAGATCTTTCTGCTACCGGTCGGACCATTCTCTTTTTTGGGTTTGTAGGAATATTTTTTGTTGCGCTTTCCATATGGGTAATCGATCCCCTGGTTAGGTATTTCAGACTAGGTAAAGTAATCAGCCATGATCAGGCAGCAGTAATTGTTGGAGAGCATTTTTCGGATGTCGGAGATAAAATTATCAATACACTTCAATTAGGCAGGCAAGCCGTTCTCACCAGCGGGCAATTGGATTTGTTAAATGCGAGTATACAGCAACGCGTCATTGATTTGCGTCCTGTACCATTTACCTCTGCAATTGATCTGCGTAAAAACAAAAAGTATTTGCGTTTTGCATTACCACCTCTGTTTGTTGCGGTGGCATTGTTGTTTGCTGCGCCAAGTGTATTAACAGAAGGAAGCTTTCGCTTGTTGAATTTCAACAGCGAATTTGAAGCAAAAGCCCCCTTTTCTTTCGATCTCTTGAGTGACACCCTCGAAGTAGTAGAACAGGATGATTTTTCGCTTGAACTGGAGCTTAACGGAATGCAATTGCCTGCGGAGGTAAAAATTGTTGCAGGTGAGGAAAACTACTTAATGGAGCGGGGCGATAAGAGACATTTTAACTATGTATTCCGAAAAGTAGCTCGCGATATTCAGTTTCGGTTTTCTGCTGATGGATATTCGTCCAAAGAATATGTTTTGAAAGTTCTTCCCAATCCGTCTCTATTGTCGTTTGAGGTGCAGCTGGATTTTCCTAAATACACAGCGATTGCCCCTAAAGTAATTTCTAATTCAGGTGACCTTATCATCCCCGAAGGGACATCTGCCAAATGGGTCGTTCGTACTAAAAACACAGATCGGCTTACTGTACGTCTGCAGGATAGTTTATTGCGTTTGAACCCCGCTCCAAAGGATCAATTTTCGTTCGGTGCACGTTTGATGAGTAGTGGCACCTATGCGCTTCTTACAGCGAATAAATTCACCACCTCGCGCGATTCGCTGACTTATTTCCTTCAGGTAATTCCTGATCAGCATCCGGTTATTGATTTGGACGAATTTCAGGATTCAACGTCGCTGCGCAGAAAATATTTTACCGGTCAAATCAGTGATGATTATGGGTTCACCCGCTTAGCGTTTCATTACCGTTTTCTGGAGAGCGGCGATTCTGTTCAGGATAAGTCGTTAAAGTCAATTGAGCTTCCGTTCAGCCGCCAATCCGCTGCAGATCGTTTTGTTTATTTCTGGGACCTTTCCCAACTCAATATTCTTCCCGGAGATCAAATCGAGTATTATTTTACCGTCTCTGATAATGATGGCATTCATGGCCCTAAAAGCACCAGGTCACAAACGCGGATTTTCCGGGCTCCCTCCTTGCAGGAGATATCTGCAAATAATGACAAGAACAATTCGGAGATCAAAGACAAAATGGAAAAAGCTTTGATCGAAGCCAAGAAGCTTAGCAAGGATATGAAAGTC
The DNA here is from genome assembly GCA_046289975.1 of Flavobacteriales bacterium. Lineage (GTDB taxonomy): Bacteria > Bacteroidota > Bacteroidia > Flavobacteriales_D > UBA2798 > UBA2798. Next base: position 34,869 of record JBKBUQ010000014.1, read on the forward strand.
ACTAAGCAAGAATTGCTGGAGAAGAAAAATCCGGGTTGGCAGGAAAAGAAGAAGATGGAAGACATGCTCGAGCGCCATCAACAGTTGCAGAAACAACTCGAGGATATTCGCAAACAAAACGAACAAAACAACCAGCAAAAAACCGAGTTCAAGGATGTCAATGAATCCTTGATGGAAAAACAAAAGCAATTGGAGGATATGTTCAATAAGCTCATGAACGATGAGATGAAAAAGCTTTATGAAGAGCTGCAAAAACTCATGGAGCAAATGAATAAGGACAAGGTGCAGGAGCAGATGGAAAAAATGGAGATGTC
>JBKBUQ010000149.1:0-7149 GCA_046289975.1 Flavobacteriales bacterium
TGTTACTACACAGCTATTCGCATCCGTCACGCAAAGCGTGTAAGTGTTGGCAGCTAAGCCAAAAAAGGATGAGAATGCCTGCGAAGTTGCGCAGTTGTCATTGCTGAATTGATAGGGAGGTGTTCCGCCAACCGCACCAATGGAGAGTGTTCCTGAGTTGTTTCCGTTACAGGTAAGATCTGTGTGACTTTCTGAAACAACAATTTGCGTTGGCTGGTTTACAGTAGCAGTTGCTGATTCTGTACATCCGTTTTGGTCGCGTACCATCAGGTTGTAACTGCCTGCAGTTAATCCGGTGAAATTTCCAGTTGCCTGGTAAGTTGCTCCGCCATCAACACTGAATTCAAAAGGAGGAGTCCCACCAATGGGAGGGTTGATAGTAATAGTTCCGTTTGATCCTCCAAAACAGGAAACATTCGTTGCACTGTTTGTGAATATGATTTGTGGTGGTCCAATTACATTAAAGGATACAACATAAACACAAAAACCTTGGTCGGTCATTGTTACAGCGTGCGAGCCCGGACAAAGATTGAAAAAGTCGCCGCTACCAAATGCGCTTTGCGAACCATTATCCAAATCAAATGAAATCGTTCCAAAACCTCCTGTCGCACTGGTGTAAACTTCACCATCACAAAGTCCGGGACAACTTACATCAACAATTGAATTCAATACGCCCGACATTTCTACGTCGTTCACTCCCACAAATGCAATTTGCTGACAATTGTTTGCGTCAGTAACCAATACCTCGTAAGCACCGGCAACAAGTTGGTCAAATAAACCGGTACCGTTTGCAACGCCTAAAGTTAGGTTGTTATAGCTATATGGAGCAAGTCCGCCTGCAGCCTGAACCTGGAAACTTCCGTTATTAAAACCGCAATTCGATTCGAGAGAGAAAACAGTATTTACATTATATCCCGGAGGATCAATCAATACTACTTGTGAGGTTACCTGACAGCCGTTTGCATCCTGGATGATCATGTTTTGAACTCCGCTGCATAATCCGGTAAAAGTAGTTCCAGCCTGAAGTGCACCACCGTTAACTGAATATTGGTAAGGTGCAGTTCCGCCTGAACTTGAACTCACCGCCACCTGACCATTACAAACGCCCTGACAAACCGGGTTCGTTCCTGTAAATGTTGCAGCTAATTGAGTAGGTTGTGTTATTACAACGTTGGCGTTTACCTGACATCCGTTCGCATCACGAACAACTACGTTAATTGTTCCTGCGCAAAGATTGGTAAGCACATTGGAAGCTTGATAGGTTGCTCCTCCGTTTGAAGAGTATTCGTAAGGAGGCGTTGCATTGCTCGCAGTAATGGTAATTTGACCATTACACTGTCCGAAACAAGTTACATGTACCGGTACAGAAGAGAAGGCAAGCTGAGTAGGTTGAGTAATTGTAAAAGTAGTTGTAGCAGCACAGTTATTAGCGTCGGTTACAATAACAGTATAATTTCCGGCAGCAAGTCCTGTAAATGAATTAGAAGCTTGTGGTGGAGGATTTGGTCCAACTGCAGGATTGAGGTCGTAACTAAATGGAGCAGTTCCGCCTGTAATTCCAATGAGCGCAGAACCATTTATACCACCTGCACAACTTACATTGGTTTGGTTGGTAACACTTGCAATCGGAGTTAAAAGCGCATTGATGGTAATATTTACCGGTGTTGAAACGGTACAGTTGTTGGCATCGCGTACAACAATGGTATAACTACCGGGTAATAGGTTTGTGAATACACCACTTCCAACAAATGGTCCACCATTCAATGAATAGTTATAGGGTGCTGTTCCTCCTGATCCCACAATAGTAACACTTCCGTTGGCTTGACCGCAGGTAGAGGATACAGTTGCTGTTATCGTTCCAACAACCTGTGTAGGCTGAGTGATCGTTGTGTTTAATGTGATCTGACAGTTATTTGCATCCCGGATAATGATGGTATAGTTACCGGGAGCGAGCCCCGTAAAACTATTTCCGGCCTGAAATGCTCCACCGTTAATACTGTATTGTAGCGTTCCTGTTCCACCCGCAGCGTTAACTGAAATCTGACCGTTGTTTGATCCAAAACAGGTTACGTTGGTTGGTGTTAATGTACCTGTTAAAGTTGCCGGTTGGTTAACGGTTACTGATGAAGTGATCGTGCAACCACCTTGTGCTGTTACAGTAACAGTATAGGTTCCGGCTGTTAGATTTGAGGCGGTCTGTCCGGTTTGTCCGCCTGGAGACCAACTATAGCTGTAAGGAGGAGTTCCACCGGCTGGAGTAACAGTTGCTGATCCGTTGTTGCCGCCGTTGCAAAGTACATGCGTTGCTGCTGTGGTTGCAGTTAATGGAGCAGGTCCTGTAACCGTTGCAGATGCAGTAGCAGTACAGCCATTAGCACCGGTAACTGTTACTGCATAATTACCCGGACAAACATTCGTTGGATTTCCTGTTGCCAAACCGCCGGTCCATGCAAATGTATAGGGTGCGACTCCTCCTGTTGTATTAAGATTTATGGAGCCATTACATCCACAAGTAGCGTTGGTGGTGACCGGATTCAATATTGGCGCTGCACCTGTAGAAGTAACAGTGATTGTTTGAGTCAATGGAGGTGTACAGGAAAGCGGGTCGGTAACCGTTACTGTGTAGTTACCTGGAGCAAGATTAGAAATGGAGTTGGTTGTTTGTCCACCGGGGCTCCATAAAATGGAGAAAGGTCCTGTTCCACCTGAAAGCGTAACACCTGCAGAACCATTGGATGCTCCACAAGTTGCAGGAGTCATGTTAGGTGTAATGGTTAATGGTGGGGTAGTACATGAAAAACTCTGATACCCTAAAAACAAACCGGAGTCGTAAATCTGGTCACCTGCATCAGCGATAATAATTTTGATGTGGTAAGACTGACAAGGTGTAACGTTTATGGTTGCAATGAGACCGTCAGTATAACCATCATATTGCATAATACCTGTGGTATTGGTATTGTAAAACGCTGCATTGGTTGTTCCGTTTACATTATCAATACTCACCAACTGATTATTGGGTAGACGTGCAAAATTGAAGTTGGTATAGTTACCTCCCAATGGGTTGGGGCCCGTAATGAACATTCCAAATCCATCGTTGAACGAAGAACTCACGAATTCTGGATATTCTTCAGATCCGAATACAAATGCAACATTGAATTGAGAACAGGTTGGAATCATGTCAAATTCCAGAATACAGTTATCAAAAGAAGGGGCTGGCGAACCTGCACCGGGCTGTGTGGTAAGCTGTGGGTCGGAAAAGTCAAAACCAGCCACCGTAGCACCGGCTGAACCGGAATTGTTAGGGCCATCTGCCGCCGCTGCTGATCCTGTTGTGAGAATGATTCCTCCGTTAGTCATACCCGCACCACCTGCGCCGAGGTTACCGGACCAGGTTCCATAGGCTGTTCCGCCGCAATTGATCACCACATTCGAAACAGTGATTCCCTGTCCGATAAGGCTGTTGATGATGGTTGCAGAAGAACCACCAGGAGTAATGGTGATCTGAGCTTTGGATGAAGAAGTAAGAAACGCGAAAAGACAGATGAGTGTAGTCGTCTTTAATGTGTTTGAAATCAGGCTGTTTGGCTTGATCATATCGCTTGGTTTGGTTTTGGGCAACGTTTTAAGGTAGTTTACCTGATGTCAAGATGTATAAACACCATTTTGGTTGCCTTAAATATCGGTCAAATATTGGTTAGTTGGCAAGTTTTGATTTTTACTATTAATTGCTTTTTTTGATCGTAAACATTTGAATTATAATTGTTTATTTGATAATTAACATCCTTAACACGGAAGTTTTTTTTTGTAGAAAATAAAAATTCAATTTTGTCCAAATGAAAAGTGGAAGAAAATCAGACAGAACGTTGATTAATGATTTGATTTTCAGGTGTTATTCCGGGAATGCTTCAGTCGTTTGGATTTTAAGGCAGGATTGGCTTTTCAATTTTAGGCTAAAAATTCTTTCAAACTATTGTTTTCGAAAGGGCTTGGCGAACCGTGCATTGTTTCTTTCGGAGAACGAAAAAGGACTCGCGATTATTTATCATCTCCACAATGAGAAAAGCGGATTCAGAGTAGTTCTGAGTGAAGTTGCATTGGTGCTGTTCGGAATCGGACTTTTTCGCTTACCTAAAATTGCCCGAAGAGATCACTACATCCGAAAACACCGCTTCCCTCAGAAAGCGCTTTATGCCTGGATATTTGCAGTGGATCCTGATTCCCGCACTGGAAAAGAAGCAAGGGAGATTCGTGATTTTATTTTTGAGAAATCCGATCGGGAAAATTTACCGGTATTGGCAGAAACATCCATGTCGCAAAACAAACGGGTGTATGAGCGTTTTGGCTTTGTAGAATATCATCAATGGAAAGACCCAAAAACAGGAATGATCACCTGGTTTTTACGACGAGATCCTTCAACTAAAAATCAGAAATAAGCGTTGCCGGATTCCTTGGCATTGATGATCAAAACAGGAACTTTTTGTTCGTTCGTAATCATCGATTGCGCAAAGGTGTCAAACTGGGGCAGCAGACTATCACTAAAATAGGCAATAGCATACATGTCAGCCCCCATTTTCTTTCCAAAATCAAGATTAACCTGATGCGGATTTTTCGATTTTTCAACAAAATGGATCGAATGTTTTACTGATCTTTTGGTGAATTGCTTCACAATAACATCCAGGTAAATTCGGATCTTATTGGCAAGTACTTTATCCAATTCCTTCGGTGCAGCCACCAAAATTTCAGCATCAAAAATCAAAGCAATAGATCCGGCATCATTTAACACCTGCAAACTTTCCGAATCAAGCTTAATTGGTGCAACTATTTTTTTGATGGCATCAACAGGTGTTGATTCCTGAACAATCAGAAAAGGTGCTTCGCAACTGGTGATCACTTTTATCGCAAAGCTTCCAAAAACTTTTTGCATTCCTTTTGCACCATGCGTTCCCATCACCACAAGAGCACTCTTCAGTTCCTTGGCCATGCTTCCGATATCGGTGAAAATACTGCCCGTTTTAACGTGGGTCTCTACCTTCGGATCGAGAGGACCAAGTTGTAGTTTCGCAACGATTTCTGCAAATTTTACACTGGCAGCAGATTTTTCTGAATCAGACTTGGTTACGTGCAAAAGGTGTACAACCCCCTTCGTCTGACGAGCAATCTGAATGGCATGACGGGTTGCAGCATCGGCAACAGCTGTAAAGTCATGGGGTACGAGATAAGATATAGTAGACACGGTCGAGAAGTTTAACGCTAAGTTAAGCATAGATTTTCAATTATTTGAAAATCATATGGATGCTTTTTAGTGGGGAGCTGCAAAAAAATAAAAAAAAACAGGTGAAAGTTCAGGTTTTTAAGACAAAAAGGGATCTGTAAATGGACTGGTCCAAAGATTCTTAGCGACGCATCAAAACAGAAAATGCGGTGTTGTTAACATAAAATAATTCGCTTTCCCGGTAGCGTGGGGCAATTTCAACTACCGTGTTGCCACAATGAGGTTGAAATAGATTTAGAATGATTTCTGCTTCATTGTTTTCTTTGGAAACATGTCCAAGTAACAAGTGGCTGAGGTTATTGTGACGGAAATTTCTGAAAAGATCAAGCGCATCAGCATTGGATAAATGTCCACTTGCACTTTTTATTCTGTTTTTAAGTTTGGCAGGATAAGAACTGATAGCAATCAGGTTATCGTCGTAATTGGCTTCAAGAATAACAGCATGACTCCCATTAAAATGGGTTTTCACATTTTCACAGGCATGACCAATATCTGTAATAACTGAAATGCGGGTCTGCTGATGCTCGATCGAAAAACTGACTGGATCGGCCGCGTCGTGTGATTTGGAAAATGCAGTTATTTTTAAATTACCGATTTCCACCGTTTCATTATGCGAAATACAAATGGTATTGGCTTCCCTTAAATCAAAAAATGAACGCGATAAAGTTCCGGCCGTCAGATAAACGGGAAGTCCGTATTTTTTAGAAAGCCGGTATACTCCTCTGATGTGATCGGTGTGTTCATGGGTAATAAAAACTGCTTTGATTTTTTGCATGGGAAGCTGAAGCCTGCTCAAACGATTTTCAATTTCACGACAATGAATGCCGGCATCAATCAGAATTGCTTCCGATTCATTTCCTGCATAATAGCAATTCCCATTGCTTCCAGAGTTTATTGAGCAATAATAAAGTGACAAAAAGTGCGGTTTAAATAATTACGGTTTAATAAAAGTGAAAAAGAATTGGTATTAGAAATAAAAACTCCCATTCCGATGCAAGTTCAAAAGAAAAATCCTATTTGGAATTGTTTTGTTCAAATAAGGTGATATTTTTAATTGACGTTGAATTGGTGATCCTTTTCAATAAATCAAAGGCGGATCTCTTCAAAATTGTTTTTCGTGCTTTTTCAGAAACTGAAGATTGACCACCTGAAGAATTCTCATTTTTATGTCTTGTGAAAACACATGAAAAGCCTTGTACATTCCTTTATGCTAATTTTTTAAACAATCCGCTCTTAAAAGAAAGTATAGATTGAAACCCTCCTTTAAATCAACCTCCTTGGAGTCGGATGAAGTTTCGAAGTGCATGCCCCTTTAATATTTAAATTCGTTTTGGCGAACCCCTTCTTCGCTCCAATAACCTGTCGGTTATCGTAGCTTCGAAGGGCGAAGGTGGAGCCGGAGTGATTACCTATGGTGTTCCCTCCTTTCCCTCAGTCAGAATGTAAAAACCACTGCTTCGCATTGGTGTTTTATTGGATGCAGAACCTTTTGAAAGCAGGGCTTTCAACGGTTCTGCATCCAATAAAAAATCCCGCTCAAAGCGGGATTCTTACATTTATTCGTGGAGCCGGAGGGAATCGAACCCTCGTCCAAACAGGGAAGTGGCAAGGTTTCTACATGCTTATTTGCAAGTTGGTTTTTGTCGCAGTGCCGGTATGCAACCTCCAATTCTGCGCTTAGTTTCTAAAGATTTTCGTCGGACCTCCGAAACACCGGTCCGCTTATCCTGAAAGTTCGGCACTCCTGATCCCACTTCTAACAGGCGGAGTCGTGGAGGAGTGTCCTCGTCCCGTACCTGGTACGGAATTAAGCAAAATTCACTTCTGTGAATTAAGCAGCAAGGGCGTAGTTATTTTCGCCAGTTATAGATTGGATA
>JBKBUQ010000150.1:0-7145 GCA_046289975.1 Flavobacteriales bacterium
ATGGCATTTCCACTTATTGCGGCTCCAATAACCGGTATCTGGGCAATGAATGAATGGGTTCAACCTCATGGTGTCGATTGGGTGTATTTATTGCTGATCGGACTCTTCACGCAGATTGCGCAGGTTTTTATGACCATGGCTTTACATGCTGAAAAGGCTGCTGTAATAACGCCCTTTAAATATCTTGGAACAGTGTATGCGCTGCTATTGGGATATTTGTTTTTTGATGAGACCTTTACTATTATGAGTCTGATTGGAATGTTTATTGTTGTAATTTCTGTTGTAGTAAATGCATTAGTGAAATCTTAAAAATAGAGAATGAGGTCATTTCCTAAATTCGTTATCTTTCTTCAATGATTTTTTTCAGCATATCCGATGCTTTCCTGGTTTCTTTCTGGCTTTTCCTGATGCTATGGATGATCCGGAGTCATTCGTTTTTTCGGATTCAGGAATTGCAACCCCGATTTATTACCTATGTGTTTCTTTTAAAAGTAGTGGCCGGATTCATTCTCACAATTATTTATACGTTCTACTATACCGATCGTGCAAATGCAGATATCTATAAATATTTTGACGACAGCGCACTAATGTCTGATGCACTTTACCATAAGCCGGGAGATTTTTTCAGAATGTTGTTTGGGTACGAAAACGACAACAATTATTTCAATGAGCAGTATTATAATCAAATGAACAATTGGTTTCGGAAATACGAAAGCAATATTTACAACGATAGCCATACCATCATCCGAATCAATGCAGTCTTGCGAATATTTTCGTTTGGATCTTTTCATGTACATACCTTGTTTTCCTGTTTTTTGTCATTAACCGGATTAGTTGCATTGTACAAGGCGTTTAAATCATTTTTTACCGGAAAGGAAAAATGGATGGCATATTCAATTTTCTTATTGCCTTCGGTTCTGTTTTGGGCATCCGGAGTGTTAAAAGAATCTTATTTGATGTTCGGATTAGGATTACTTCTGTATTCGATAATGCGTTTGTTAAATAGAGATTGGAAAAAGTGGAGCATTTATTTATCACTTTTAACGGGAATACTTTTGTTGCTTTATTTGAAGGTCTATGTGCTGATGGCCTTGTTGCCGGGAATCATCGGTTTTGTTTTTGTCAGGAAAACTTCTGAACAATTACTTTTTTTGAAGTACGGACTTGTTGTATTGGTGTGTTTGTTTGGCTGGGTTTACTTTGAAAAGTTGTTTCCATCCTGGCACATGCTCGAAATTCTGGTTCAGAAGCAGCAGGATTTTATTCGCCTTTCTCAAGCTATGAATTCGGGAAGTATGTTATATACCATGCCCTTGGACCCGGATTTTTTAAGTTTTATTAAAGCAGCGCCACTGGCTTTTACAAATGTTTTGTTACGACCATTTCCGGGAGAATCGTTTTCTCCGTTTCTACTAATTGCCTCTGCTGAGAATGCAATCCTTCTAGTTGCGATGGTTTTAGTTGTTTTTCGATTCCAAAAACCAAACAAAGACCAATTGAATCTGATCGTTTTCTTCTTGTTGTTTGTGGTTGGATTATTCGTTTTAATTGGATGGGTTACTCCGGTAATGGGGGCTATTGTTCGTTACAAAGTTCCCGCTCTTCCATTCCTTGGAATGACAGTGGTAATGCTCATGAAAATTCAAGGTAAACCTTCTTCTTAAACCTAATCACCAAAGCGTTCTGACTGATTAGTTTTAGCCTTGACTCTTTGCAGGGTGACAAAAAAAATCCCCCGCCGTTTCCGACGAGGGGCTTCTTTCCTCATTTGATGTTATTGACTAGTTTTTGGTAATTGTGAATTCAACACGACGATTGTAGGCACGACCTTCTTCGGTGTTGTTTTCTCCGGCCGGACGATCCATTCCGTAACCGACAGATTTTAGTCGAGATTTATCAATGCCTTTTGATACCAGGTAGGTCACAACGGCAGCTGCACGTTCAGCTGAAAGTTGCTTGTTGAATGCTGCAGCACCAATATTGTCAGTATGTCCTCCAATTTCAATTTCCACATTTGTATTTTCATTCAGGATTTTTACTAAACGGTCAAGTTCTGCGGTCGATTTTTCGGTGAGAGTTGCCTTACCTGTCTCAAAGAAAATGTTGTTCAATCGGACTGTAGAACCAACTTCAATTGGGTAGAGATAAATATCCATCTCAATTTCACGGTACTGGCCTTTCTGATTCAAATCAAGGTTGTTCGACTGTGCAACAAAGTTTTTGGCTTCCCCTAAGAAAGAATATTCTGAACCATAAGGCAAAACAATTTTGTATTCGCCGGTTGCAGGATTGGTACGTGCAATACCGTTTTGCGTTTTTCCGTTTAATGAATTGTAAGCAACACTTGCTTCAAGAGGTTCTTTTGTTTTTGCATTTAATACTCGTCCTTTTACAAGCACAACAGGATCAGGTTGTACATCTTCTTTTAATTTGATGCGCACAATATCAGAACCCATGCCTGCATTTTTGTAAGAAACCATGTAAGCATATTTTCCTTGCGCATCAATGGTATAATAGGCATCCCATTTGTCTGAATTTACATCCGATCCCATGTTCTTGGGTTCCGACCAGTTTGTCCAGGTATCGTCAAGGCGCTTGGTCACATAAATATCATTGCTTCCCAATCCACCTGAACGATCAGAAGAGAAATACAAGGTCACTCCGTCTGATGCAAGGAAAGGAGACATTTCGTTGCTCTTGGTATTCAAATTGCCGAGTTTTTGCGGACGAGTCCATGTTCCGTCATCTTTAAGGTGTGAAACATACAAATCATAACTTTCTGTTCCTGTAGTTTCAGAAAAATACTGAACAAGATGTTGACCATCATTTGAAAGAAATGCACCCGCATACGCACCTTTTACGAGTTCGCTAAAACCATCAATCTGCATTTTCTTCGGTTCAGACCAACCATCGCGGGTACGGTGGGTTAATGAATATCCTTTCCCTTCCATTTTTCCATTTACAAAAGCACCTGAAATCATAATGGTGTTTTCATCGGGTGTAATACCCGCCATGTAATTGTACTTAAGTTGGTTGAAAGGTGTAGATAAGTGTACTGCTTTTGCACTGTCTGTACCGCCTGAAACATCAGCTTTCCACATATCTTGAGAGTCGTCAACACCATTAGTGTTTCTTACGTCGTTATTTCTTGAAAAGTATAACGTACGTCCATCCGGTGAAACGATAGGATTGAGTTCATCAAAAATTGTATTCATATAAGGAGAACGCTTGGCAAGATAATTCTCCTGAATAGGCTGTGGCTTTTTCTTCATTCTGAAATTCCATGCGAGTCCTACTTCAATTCCTGCAGTTGAAATTCCACTCATAAGGTCTTTTGTTTCTCCACTAAAGTTTCCTGGCATTACAGTAGTAAGTCCGTTGAAATCCTGCTTGATTAAATTCATATTAATATAAGGACTAATATTAATCATCAAAGGAAGTTTATCCGTTAGCAGACGTTGATAATTGAGTCGGTACATTATACCCGCTGAAAAATATTTGCCATCAACTTTTGACCAATCTGCCTTTGCACCATCGTTAATAATTCGTGTAGTTAATGAACCCATTGTAACTGTTGGACCCCAACTGGTATATACATCCCATTTCTTTTTTCGCTGGTATTTCATTATTCCCAGTCCAATAAAGTTTCCTGCATATTTGATCTCTCTGGTAAAAGGACCAAACACTGCATCTGCAACTGTAGAACGTCGTGAAAATGTAATATCAAGGCCACTTGATTTTCCCAATGCTAAACCTGCTGAAGCTGCAAATCCTTTTGCCCATCGCATTTTACCCATCGGGTCATCCATCGGATAACTAGTTCCATTGGGAGCCGTTTTAGGAACATTATAGTCGTATGACTCCAGAAAATTATTAATTCCACGGTAACCGGTAAATCCAATATTATAACCAACCCCGGCGTAAAGAGGACCAAATGGTTTTACTTTAGAATAGGTCGTTCCTTCCATTACGCCGTTCCAACTGGTGATTGCAGTTAAATAGGGAGCAAGTTTGTTATAGGTTTCTTCACTGGTATACCACATTAATTCGCGCACCCATTCATCTTTTAACCAATTCAATCCGCGAATCGCTTTTGCCGGTTCCATATATCCAATAGTCATTCCGCAATGTTCGCGACGGATAGAGGAAACAATGGCCATGAAAACCTGTTTTTCTTCCTGTACAACATAGGTATCGAGGTAGCCTGCCAGTTCTTTTGAACTTAAGCCATTCGCTGTTTTTACCCCGTCATTCTTTGAGTCAAGAATCGTATTGTTGTGAGGAGAATAGCGTTGTTTAAAGACACTATAAGGCATTTGTGCCTGAACCAATCCTGCGCAAAATATCAGTAATGTCAGCAGGATTATTTTTTTGGATCCGTTTTTCATGAGGTTTTGTTTGGTTTAACAAAAATGGTTAGTCCTGCTGGTCTCCAACATACGTTGATTACCGTATTTTAAGGAGGTGTCTTCATGTCGGTTAGGTTATGCGTTACTGTGGGGTGGATTCGATTTATCCACTTATCTGGAATAACCTTTAACCCCATTTTAAAAAAATCATTAGTTTAGAATTATGGATCCCTTTGTATATATGCTCGACCGCGAGGCGGTTGGACTAGTGGTTAATCAGTTGTTCTATTCACTCGACAATAGAGAATGGTCGTCGTTGCAGGAATGTTTTTCTCCGCGTGTTGAATTTGATATTACCTCATTGATTGGTGGGGAGAAGCACCATTTGCGTCCCGAACAGATTGCTACTTTGTGGAACAATTCATTATCTGAAGTACAGCATTTGCAGCACCAGATAACGAATCTTACAGTGTTTGTTCAGAACGAAAGAGCAACCTCTCATTTTTATTGTTCAGAGATTCACTTTAAGCAATTGCCTTCCGGAAACAATACCCGTTCCTTGAATGGAAGCTACGATATTCATCTTACCAAAGAAAGTGGAGTGTGGAAAATCCACCTGTTTAGGTACAATCACAAATTCATATCAGGGAACGCGGCACTAAAGAGTTAATTTTTTTGATAGGTTGGTTTTCAAACCGTTTCATAATAATAGTACATAGAAATTATACATTTAGGCCATGGGTAATAATGTGCTTTTCATCCATTTCTCATTTTCAAATCATGGTGCATTTTTGTGTTTCAGAGCTTCCTGTGTAGTTACTTACTTAATTAATTAATTAATTAATGGCAGATCTTCATAAACTCGAATTGACTTTTAGCTATTGGGCATCCAATTCAACAAGTGATAAAATCGTTTGGATTACCCGCTATTCAATGGTGATTGGTTTTTGACTTCAGCACAAAATGAAAAAGTAAAAGATTGGATTTATACCTCCTTCAAAAGTATGCAGTTGTTTCTTTTTCACTTTTAAAGCAGTTCCGATACTGAAATAGATTAGAGTACTTTTTTCCGGTGAAAAATTAATGGATTCACCTGATAGCGGCACGATTCTATTATACGCACTTGTTTTTAAGAAGTCAAAAAGGAAAAAATTGACTTTGAAATAACTACTTGACTTAAATCGTAAATCAGCAAATACGGAAACCGAAAACGGATTTATTTTGGATGAAAACCATTCTCTCTCACGGTTAGTTTTATAGCCTTCTTTTAATTTGATTTTGTAGTGGAATAAATAATGGACTACAGAACCGAATGCAAAATAATTTCTAGGTATAAGATTTCCGAATTTTAGTCCAAAAGGAATATTGACCCAATAGGCTCGTTGTTTGAGGTAAATCATTTCAGCACTGTCGCGTTCCAGAAAATGGTGAAAACCTATGTTACGGATTCCCGCTCCAGTAAATACTCCGATATATTTTCCGTTATATTGTGTTTGCGATTGATGGCAGATGAATGGAATTAAACGGGTTTTGGGCATCCATTTTACCCTCTTGTAATGAATTCACCTTTACTCAAAAGCATCTCGAATAGAAATACCCCTTACCATCTTCCGGTTGGATGTGTCTTTGGCAATAGCAAAAAGTAAGTCCCTGAAGTTTCTTTATGCATGTTTCCGCAACGTATTATTTTGCTCCTGCATCAAATAGGAAAATGGGACAGAGGAGGCAAAATGATTGTGCCAGAAAAAGACCATTTTCTCTCTAAATACAGCCTTGGTATGAGCCAGCTTAACCAACTATTGTTGATTCATCTCTTCAGAATCTTGTTTTGATTTTAAAATCATTCCGAGAAACTGTGATGCGCTTACTCCTTTTTTCTCTCTGTTTTCCTTTATTGGGTAGGGGAGGTAATGAATGTCTTTCCAGCTTTTGGAGAATCATTGAACAGTTGTTCAACAACTGAGCATAGGGAAGCATCTTTAAGCCGCGCAATGGCAGGTGGTGTTTCACCAAATCCTGCTCTTAAAAAGAGTTGTTGTAACTTAATGCTGATGGCTGATCATTTACTGGAGTCACTAATAAATTTACCACAATTTTTTCCTGGTGAATCAGGGATTCCTTTTTTTGAAAAACCTGCAGCTTCAAATTAGAAGAAAAATGGAAGAATTACAGAATAGGATTATAAGGTTTAAAATTCAATTATTTACCCAAAATAAATCCAATCATTCCCGGTAGTAGTGGTTTGGATAATGGGAGTCGGTCATCGGAATAGGAGGCCAGGTTTTGATCTGCATCCCCTTCAATGGTGCGTAAAACGTGATTCATTTTTTCAACGAGCAGGTACTTTGCTTTGGGTTGCGCGGTATACAGCAATTGTGCATCTGTAACGGCGACCTGTACATCTTTTGTACCTTGAACAATCATTACCGGAATCTGCATTCTCGAAATAATTTCTGCCGGATCAAGTTTCAACCAGGAAATCATGTAGGGTTGTACCGATGGACGAAACAACATCATCAACCGCTGGTCCGGATTGGCAATTCTTCTGCCTGCTTTTAAACTGTCGAGGTATTTATTGGATAGTCCGCGCAATTCATCCGGTAAACTTGAAAGTTGTTCACGAAGAACAATATCAATCGGACGACCGGCTCCTGCAAGCGAAATAAAGCGGTCTGCCTTTTCTGCTGCCAACATTCCAATCAGAGATCCTTCGCTGTGGCCAATGATCGTAATGGATCCAAATCGCTGATCTGATTTTAAAAGATCTACCCAGCCTTTTGCGTCATCTATGTAATG
>JBKBUQ010000151.1:0-7107 GCA_046289975.1 Flavobacteriales bacterium
ACCTTCAATCTCGATAGTCGCCTTTGACGGTTCGATTTGAATGCCGCTGAAATATTTTCCGACTGTTTCCTGGGCACGTTGAAAAATGTCTTCGAAAGGTTCAGGTACTTTTACTGTCTCCCCATTCAAATGAATGGACCTAATACCCTTGCGCAACAATGCATTTTCCCTTTCGAGTAAAGCAATGCGCTGCAATAGATCGGAATTATTTTCCGGTTTATCCTTTCCTTTTCCGGCCATTGAAACAACAAGTTAAGGAAGTTTTTCATTTTGCAATACGCAGGACTTAATTTTCGAGATTCTCCTCAGGAACTTCCTCCACTTCGGGCAATTCAGGATTTGAGATCAGAACGGAATCTTTGGCAATGATTCCGGAATCAGAATAACTTGCAAAAGTCCTGCAATTATGAGGTTTCGAAATGGCAACACCGGGTTCAGGGAATTTCCCTTTCGACAACAAGAGCTTTTTATCCGTATACAGCAGATCCATGAATTTTCCATAAACAGGTAAAGCTGTGCGCGCACCTTCACCGGTTTCGGAAGTTCGGAAACGAATACGGTTATCATCTGCACCAACCCAAACTCCGGTCACGTAATCTTTGGTCAAACCGATATACCATCCGTCTGCATAATTGCTCGAAGTACCGGTCTTCCCTCCTACTTCATTGCCATGTACAAACTTAAATTCCCATAGTGCCTGCGAAGTGCCGCCGGGTTCTTCAAATCCGCCACGCAGCATATACGTCATTAACCATGCAGTTTCTTCGGAAATAGCTCTTCTGCTTTCGGGTTTAAATTCTGCAATGGTATTCCCCTTGCGATCGGTAATATGGGTTACCAACATCGGTTCATTCCAAATTCCTTTGTTCATGTATACCGAATAAGCTCCAATCAGTTCAATCAAGGTAACATCGTTCGATCCGAGTCCGATTGATGGAACTGCTTTTAATGGACTTTTAATTCCCATTCGCTTTGCGAGTTCTGCTACATTATCCCAACCTACTTTTTCGGTCAGTAGCGCAGTAACCGTATTAATGGATCTCCCCATTGCGTGACGCAGAGTAACCAGTTGTCCGGAATTGGACCAATCTGCATTATGGGGTGTCCACACTTTGTTTTCCCCGTTTTCCTTGTATTTGATTGCAACGGGAACATCCGGCAATTTATCACAGGGTCCCCAGCCTTTTTCGATTGCGGTAGTGTATACAAAAGGCTTAAATGTGGAACCCGGTTGATTCATGGCAACGCTTACGTGATCGTACTTGAAATAATCGTAATTGACGCCACCAACATATACTTTCACATGGGCGTTGGCTGGATCGATGGTAATCATTCCGCAATGCAGAAAGGCGATGTAGTGCTTGATGGAATCGAGGGAACTGTATTGCACTTCTTTTTCGCCTTCCCAAGTAAAAATTTTCATTTTCTTTTTTACTTCCATCGCTGCCATCAGACTTTTCTCGTCGTCAGGATATTTCTTTTTGAGTTTTTTGTATACGTCCGACTGTCGCACCAGATCCCATAAAAAACCATCTTTATTCTTCGCGTTGGCCTTATCCTGCCAGGGTTTTCGGTCGCTCCAATGCATTTTAAATCGTTGCTGCAAGGCTTTCATCTGAATAGCAACAGCACGTTCTGCATGCGCCTGCATACGTGAGTCAAGTGTGGTATGAATAATCAGTCCGTCCGAAAAAATGTTATAACCCGATTCCTTTTGCCATTCGGATAATGATTTCGCTACGGCGGTTCGGAAATAAGGAGCAATTCCTTCACTGTAGGAATATTCTCTGTATTCTACACCCATAGGAGAACTGCAATACAGATCGTGTTCTTCTGTTGTGATTTTTCCGTATTTGAGTAATTGACCGATAACCGTATTCCTCCGTTTCAGGCAACGTTCCGGGTTTTTGAGGGGACTGTAATACGTAGGGGCTTTAAGTAAACCAACCAGCAACGAAGCCTGTGGAACGGAAAGATCTTTGGGATGAACTCCAAAATAACTTTGTGCCGCTACTTTAATTCCAAATGTATTATGTCCAAAATCCACCGTGTTGAGGTACATTGTGAGGATATCTTCCTTGGTGTAAAACATTTCCAGTTTCACAGCAGTAATCCATTCTTTCGACTTGGAAATTACAGTATTTACATAGGGCAGATAACCCAGTAATCCGGTTGATCGTCGCTTTCTGGTTTTAAACAGATTTTTTGCCAACTGCTGGGTAAGGGTACTCCCTCCCCGCTTATCGCCTCTTGCGGTGGAATAAACTGCACCGGCAATACTTTTAAGATCGATTCCCCAATGCTTATAAAAGCGGACATCTTCTGTAACCACCAATGCGTTGATGATGTTGTTATTGAGGTCGCCAAATTCGATCGGTTCACGATTTTCCTGAAAGAATTTCCCCAGCAATACTCCATCTGCAGAATACACTTCTGAGGCTGTTGGGAGATCAGGATTGGCTACCATGCTAATGCTCGGCATAGTTCCGAACAGCCAGAGGAAATTCAATTCAATAGCAAGAACAAACAATGAAATACTCAGAAAGAAGGAATACAGCAGACTGAGTGGTTTAATAAACCAGCGTTGTGAACGGAATCTACTCCAATTAAAAATACTGAACCGGAAAATCCGCTTTGCAACCGGCGACAACAATTCCTTGCTGAGCTGGGAGTGTCGACGGATAAGAAGTAAATAATCAGCTGCTACGCTCATGGACTAAAGAGGGCTGCAAATTTGAGGAATATTCTGTTCACTCCCCCACACTCTAAAAGTTTTTTCCCCCAGTTCCGCTTACCCTGCCGATTAAAGGGGAAAAGTTCCTTATTTTGTGGTTTCTAAGAGTGCAAAATTCAACCACATACCGTATTATTGGTCTGTTAATGACCATAATTCTGCTTTACGGCTGTAGTCAGACCCGCAGGCTTGAACCGGGGCAGTATTTGCTTACCCGGAACAAAATCCAGTTCCAGGGCGACGACGGTAAGATCAGTCAGGCCGAGATTGAGTACTTGCTGAAACAGAAACCGAACCGCAAAATCTTCAAGTATCCTTTTCACCTTTTCATTCATAACCTTCCCAACCGAGAAAAAACAGAACGCAAATCGGAAGCAAAAAAACTGGAGTGTCAGAAACGCAATCTCGAACTGCAGGTTAAACTCGATACACTTAATGTTGAGATCGAGCGTAATCGAAAAGCAATTGTTGGACGAAAAGGCCGCGACAGTACCCGCATTGCCAATGAGATTTATCGTCTGGAAATAAAAAAGATTGATCTGGAAGACAAAATGGAAAACTGCAGAGCCGTTTTGGGTCATCGAATGATGTATTCCATTGGAGAAGAACCCTCCATTCTCGATTCATCGCGCATGGAAACTTCTGTTAGGAACATCAATTTGTATTTATTCAAAAAAGGCTATTTCAACAACCAAGTCAGCTCAGGTGTAAAATATACCGGTAAAAAAGCAGAAGTTATCTTTACCATCAAATTAGGCGCTCCATACAAGATCAGGACTATCAATTACCAGATCAAGGATCGCCGTTTATCCAGGGAAATACGCAGTGCAGATCCCGGTACATTGGTTGCTGTTGGAAACAGACTCGATTACACGATTCTCGATAAGGAAAGAGATCGAATCACAACTCATTTACGCGATAAGGGATACCACTTTTTCAGTAAGGAATTTATCTATTTCGATATTGATACCACTGTCGGTAATATGCAGGTCGATTTGGTTATGGGTGTAAAAAACCTGATCCGTTCGCATCCGGAAATCCCGGATTCGCTGATTGAAGTTCCGCATCAGAAATACATCATCGGAAATATTTTTGTCAATACCGATTTCGATCCCTCCATTGCCAATTCCACCGACAGATACCGTTTAGATCTTTACGATACACTTGTTGGCGATAAGGAAACACAAGGCATCCATTTTATTTATCTCCGTAATAAAGGGATTTCCATCAAACCCAAGGTGTTGATAGATGCTATTTATATCAAGCGTCTTTACGATTATCGTGCAAAGGAAGTGGAATACACGTTTAAAAAACTATCCTCTCTAGGAGTGTTCCGAACCATAAATATTCAGTTTGAAGTGGGAGAGGAAGATCCCACAGGAAATTACCTGAACTGTTATATCAATTTAAGCAGATTACCACGTCAAAACATTTCAATAGAATCAAATGGAACCAACCGTGGAGGAAACCTTGGTATTGCAGGTAATTTTACCTACCGAAACCGAAATACCTTTCGTGGCGCAGAAACATTCCGCTTTTCCATGTCGGGCGGACTCGAAGCTCAGCAGGCTCTTGCCAATGAAGATCAAACCATTGTTGGACGAACATTCAACACCCTCGAATTTGGACCTGAAATTGCACTCTATATTCCGAAATTCATCAGTCCAATCCCCTTTTACAAATTCGATAAAGCTGCTTCTCCCCGAACAGTTTTTACGGCGAGTTTAAATTATCAGGATCGTCCCGACTTTGTGCGTACCATCCAAAATGTTTCCTATGCGTACGAATGGAAAGGCAAAAAACACACGTCCTTTTACCTTAGTCCTGTAAAATTATCTGCAGTAAAAATTCGTCCCGACAGTAGTTTCACAGCCCGACTCGAAGCATTGAACGATCAGTTCCTTCTAAACTCCTACCGTGATCACTTTATCATCGGAAATCAGTTCAGGTACGAATACAACAATCAGGATCCCAATTCCAGCAAGCGAAACTCCGTGTTTTTTAAGGTCGGATTAGAACAAAGCGGAAACTTGATGCGATTAGCCTACGAATTGGCCGGAATGCCTCACGATTCGGTCGGTAGTATTTTTGGGATACAGTTTGCACAATTTCTAAAGGTAGATGCCGATTTTCGTTTCACCCAATCCTTCAATAAATCCAGTCGTGTGGTTTACCGTGTTGCCGGTGGCGTTGGATTACCGCAAAAGAATTTTAATCAATCCTTGCCCTTTGAAAAAAGCTTTTTTGTAGGTGGTTCCAACGGATTGCGGGGATGGAAAGCACGTACCCTTGGCCCCGGATCGTATATGGGTGCACGAGTGGCATTTGATAAAATCGGAGATATTTACCTTGAAGGAAATGTGGAATACCGATTCGATCTGTTCGGATTTTTAAAAGGAGCCTTATTTGCCGATGCAGGCAACATCTGGAACCTCCGCGAAAACCCTGCACGTCCGGGTTCTAAATTTACCCCCAACTTTTACCAGGAATTAGCATTGGACGGTGGCCTGGGCTTACGACTCGATCTGGATTTCTTCATCATTCGATTCGATTTTGCCATACCACTTAAAGAGCCGGGATTGATGGATGGAGAACGCTGGATTTTTCAGGATAAAACAGAGTCCAACACATGGCTCAATGCCCGTGGATCAGGCGATTATCGTCCGCGCCCCAATCTCAATCTGGGTATTGGATACCCCTTCTGACCCTGTCTGCATAATTGGGCAAAAAAAATACTTAGTTTTGTCGCCCACTCTAAAGAATCAGGAATGGCCACCAACGTAACGCAACTCCTTGGCAAAGACGCCGAATCATTACTGGGTCACCAGTGCAAAACCATCGACAAATCGATGCTTCAACTGCCGGGTTCCGGTTTCATCGACAACAATTTTATCGGAACCAACCGCAATCCACAGGTGCTCCGCAGTCTGGCAAGCATCTACAATCATGGTCGCCTCGGCGGATCAGGCTATGTTTCCATTCTTCCGGTTGACCAGGGAATTGAACATTCTGCTGGTGCTTCATTTGCCCCTTCTCCGATCTATTTCGATCCCGAAAATATTGTAAAACTTGCAATAGAAGGCGGTTGCAATGCAGTTGCTTCCACCTATGGAGTTTTGGCTTCCTGCTCTCGAAAATACGCACACAAAATTCCTTTTATCGTAAAGATCAACCACAACGAATTCCTTTCCTATCCCAATAAATACGATCAGATCCTCTTCGGATCGGTGGATGAAGCCTGGAATCTGGGTGCTGTGGCTATTGGAGCTACCATTTATTTCGGTTCCGATGAAAGTGCCCGCCAAATCGTTGAAATCGCACAGGCATTTGAACGTGCGCACGAATTGGGAATGGCTACCATCCTTTGGTGTTACCTGCGTAATCCGGGCTTCAAAAAAGATGGTGTGGATTACCATACCGCAGCCGATTTAACTGCACAGGCCAATCACCTTGGAGTAACCATTCAGGCAGATATCATCAAACAAAAACTTCCTGAAAACAATGGTGGTTACAATGCCATTAACTTCGGAAAAACACATAAAAAAGTATACAGCGATCTAAGCAGCGATCACCCAATCGATCTTTGCCGTTACCAGGTAGCTAATTGTTATATGGGACGCATCGGATTAATCAATTCAGGCGGTGCTTCTACCGGTTCAGGTGAAAGTGATTTGAGTGAAGCAGTAAAAACAGCAGTCATTAACAAACGCGCCGGCGGGCATGGTCTTATTTCTGGAAGAAAAGCTTTTCAGAAACCTATGAACGAAGGTGTTCAGTTACTCAACGCTATTCAGGATGTTTACATGGATAAAAGCGTAAGTATTGCCTAATTTTAACCAGATTTTTGAACAACTCTATGGGATGGTTTAAACGAAGCAAAGAAGGGATTCTTACTTCCACCAAGGATAAGAAAGAAACACCCGAAGGACTTTGGTACAAATGTCCGGAGTGCGGGCACGTTGCTACCACCGAAGATCATGTCGATCATATGTGGGTTTGTGAAAAATGCAACTACCACGAAAAAATCTCTGCAGAGCAGTATTTCCTGATTCTGTTCGACGATCATGAATTTACCGAGTTTGCCGCAAACGTAATTTCCGGTGATCCGCTTGAGTTTGTGGATACCAAAAATTACAAAGACCGTATTAAGGATACCATTGCAAAAACCGGACTCAAAGACGCTATCCGTTGTGCATACGGAACTATGGAAGACCAGCCTGTTGTTATTGCATGTATGGATTTCGGATTCATTGGCGGTTCGATGGGGGCTGTAGTGGGAGAAAAAATTGCAAGAGCAGTAGATATGGCCATGAAGAAGAAATGTCCGCTTATCATTATCTCCAAGTCTGGCGGAGCACGAATGATGGAAGCCG
>JBKBUQ010000152.1:0-3309 GCA_046289975.1 Flavobacteriales bacterium
GCAACCAATGCCGCTGACGAGGCGCGCACATGCCCTGGCGATGATGTTTTCATCACTTCTCCTGGCGGCTGTTTATGTCGTGCTCTTGCTGACTCTGCCATTAAATTTCCTGGTCGATTTCGATAGCCCGTTTGTTCTGTGGGTAGCGCTTGTTTTTTATGCACTTGTTGCGCTTTCTGTTGTTATTTACAGCCTACTTCAAAACGGATCATCATTCAAGATACGATTGCTACTCTTATCACTTGGTGTCTGGCTGATGGCTTTTGTGGTTTTGCTCGCTTCTAAGGCTGGATTACTAGGATTGGCTATTCTTTTGTTCGCTGCCTTGATTTATACTGTTGTACGCTCGGGAAATTACCGCTGGCTCAGTTGGGGTGCAGGTGGTTTTGTGGTTATTATCATAGCGATCCGTTTGTTTTCTCCAATCACTTTCGAACGGTTTACCGCTACAATTGGTTCTTCCCAGATGTCAGAGGAGGAATTGTTTCGCGCCTATGCCTCAACTACTGAAAGCAATGCAGTGCGAAGAATGATCTGGATCGTTTCGGGTGAGATTATAGCAGATTATCCCCTTGGAGTGGGAACAGGTGATGTTTATCCTTCATTGGAGAAAAAGTACATCGAACGCCAAATGACAGGGGCAATCGAGCGACAATTGAATGCGCATTCGCAATATATTCAAACCACCATTGCACTGGGTTATCCCGGTTTACTGGTTTTACTTTTTGCACTATTATCCGCCATCCTTTTTGCTTGGAAGAGGAATCCCCTTCAATTGATTTTTCTGATCCTTTTTGCAGTGAACATCGCTTTCGAATCGATGCTAGAAGTACAGGCAGGGGTGGTGTTTTTTGCGGTGATGGTAGGGGTGTTTACAGATGGAGGAATGGAAGGAAGGCAAGAAAAGAATTATTTTTGACCGAACTGTTCAATGAACAGGATATTGGTTTTAATTCGCTTGACACTTAATAGTATTCGAAGGATGTTTGCAGCATGAATACGTTGCAACCTAAATTTGATCCACTTTCGAAAGAAATACTGGATGCTGCTTACACCGTTCACACCGAAATGGGTCCCGGTTTATTGGAATCGATATACGAAGAATGTTTGTGTATGGAATTAACAGAAAGAGGGTTTACCTACGTTCGGCAGCGTCCTGTTTACATTAACTACAAAGGTGAAAGCACCAACCTTCATTTCAGGCTTGATCTTTTAATAGAAGATCAAATTGTAGTTGAGTTAAAAGCTGTTGATGTCCTTATCGGAATTCACCAAGCTCAACTGCTTACCTACCTCAAACTCACAAAAAAGAAGGTCGGTTTGCTCATCAATTTCAACGAAGTCCATTTAAAAAACGGAATTCGTCGTCTCGAAAACCGATCCATGTAAGGTTGTAATTTCACAACTACTTGATCTCCCATCCTACCACCTCCACTGAGCCTGCGAAGTCCCCATCCCTCCTCCATACTTCTGTTAACCACCGGCATTGAGCCTGCGAAGTACCCTTCCCTCCATCTGTGAACCCCCATCCCTCCATCCCTCCGTCTGTGAGCCCCATCCATCCATCTGTAAAACTCCCTACATTTGAAGCATGAGTCTACTCCCTTTCAGTCCACCCCGAATGGACGAAAAAATAACCGAAGCTGTAAAGGAAGTCCTCCTTTCCGGCTGGATCACCACCGGTCCGAAGACCAAACTCTTCGAGAAAAAACTGACCGAATACACCGGCAGCAAAGCCACATTGTGCCTCAATTCCGCAACGGCCGGACTCGAAATCATGCTCCGCTGGTTTGGAGTAGGTGAGGGGGATGAAGTGATTGTGCCCGCCTATACTTATTCTGCCACTGCTAATGTCTGCATGCACGTCGGTGCCAAGCCTGTTTTGGTCGACATCAATCCCCACGATTTCAATATATCTGTAAAAGCCGTTCGCAAAGCCATTACGCCACGTACCAAAGTGATCATGCCCGTTGATTTTGGAGGAATGCCCTGTGATATGGATGAGCTCAATGCCATCGTGAATGAAGAAAACATTCGTAAACTATTTAAGCCGGGAAACGAAATTCAGCAGCAATTGGGACGTATTCTTATTCTCAGTGATGCTGCCCATTCAATAGGTGCCACCTATAAAGGGAAACGAACCGGATCGCTCTGTGATGTCGCTGTGTTTTCATTTCACGCAGTAAAAAACCTCACCACTGCCGAAGGAGGAGCTGTGGCGCTTAATCTGCCCGCGCCTTTTGATAATGAAGCGGTGTACAAAAACCTTTGCATAAAAACCTTGCACGGACAAAACAAAGACGCCCTCGCCAAAACCCAACGCGGTGCATGGAGGTACGATATTCTTGAGCCCGGTTACAAGTGCAACATGATGGATATTCAGGCTGCAATTGGATTGGTGGAGCTGGAACGATACGACAAAGAAAATATGGTGCGGCGTAAACAGATCGCCGACCTGTACATCAAGGCGCTTTCGATTGATCCTCGATTCGAAGTACCTGTTTTTGAAACTGCCGATAAAATATCCTGTTACCATTTGTTCCCGCTTCGTATTCGCGGATGCAGCGAGCAACAACGCGATGCCATTATCGATGCCATTTTCTCCCGTGATATTTCAGTGAATGTGCATTTTATTCCGCTTCCCTTACTGAGTTTCTACAAAGCCCAGGGATATGTCATGAACGATTATCCGGTGGCGTACGATAATTATTCAAGGGAAATCACCTTGCCCTTGTATTACAACCTTACAGACGAAGATGTCGATCGTGTAATTGCTGCAGTGTTTGCTTCGATGGAGGAAGTATTGAATGCATGAAACGCATCTTCGATATCATTTCTTCGCTGATGGTTTTACTGATCGGTTTGCCTTTTTTTCTCCTGCTGGCTTTGGCGATTGTTATCGATTCCCGTGGTGGAATTTTTTACAGACAAATTCGCGTTGGAAGAAATGAAAAAGAATTTTACCTCTATAAATTTCGTTCGATGGTGAGCAATGCCGATAAAAAAGGCCAGCTTACCGTGGGTGCATCCGATTCACGAATTACACGTGTAGGGAAGTTTATCCGAAAATTCAAGCTGGATGAGTTTCCTCAGCTGATTAACGTGATAAAAGGAGAAATGAGCATCGTCGGACCACGCCCCGAAGTGCCAAAGTATGTGAAAATGTATTCCGATGAACAGCGAAAAGTGCTTTCTGTTCGACCCGGACTTACCGACTATGCCTCGCTTGAATTCATCAATGAAAACGAGATTCTCGGAAAGGCTGAGAACCCTGAGCAACTTTATATACAGGAGGTCATGCCTGCTAAA
>JBKBUQ010000152.1:3319-7085 GCA_046289975.1 Flavobacteriales bacterium
ACTGGAATTGAACCTGCGGTATATTGCAGAGAATAGTTTGCTGACCGACCTGAAAATAATTTTCAAAACAATAGGCCGTATAGTAAAGTAGGTATTTCGATTGGTAAAGTTGCAATGGATTCTGTTGGATGCTTTCTGAGAATTCAGTATTTTAGTGCAGAACCATTGTCATTCTTCGTTCTCCATTTGTGTAAACTGAATTGATCTGCCGAAGTTTAAATTAAATATCTTGCTAGTTGTAGGTCTGGCGATGTTTTCTAACGTTGCAGAGAACGCTCATTGCGCAAGAATATATAACAATTTGGCAGCGGTGATTGATGATGCCCGATTGCTTTCTAAACAACGAAGAGGAATTCAATTTCTTTTTACATCTGCCTATAAGGAAGTAAAGCAATGCCGAAAATCCGCCAAAAGTTCTTCTTTAAAAATGGATGGTGCATCACCTGTTGTTCCTTCTGTTACCATTAAAGGATTCAATGTCGAAAACGATAAAACACTGAAAGCGCTGAATAATTCTTTAACAGGATTTCAACTGGTTGTAAACGGTTCGGGTGGCACTGTTGAAATTGAAGGAAGTCCGGATGTTGAAAAACTTTCTCCGTATGACCGTGAGATGTACGAAGCGATTACCAATCCGTCAAAATCATTAACCATCGATCAGGAAACAACAAGTATTATTGGTGATTTAAAAAAGTTGCGCAAGAACAGTTATTCGATCAGTGTGAAACTTTCTGTATTGTTTGCCGACAATAAAAGTTACCGGATAAAAGAAATCAGCCGGGCTATTTTTGGCGGAGCTTTGCGGGAGTTTAATACCGGAAGTTATCAGGCAGGATTGGATTTTCAGGTGAGTAGTTTCTATGCACTTTATAACATGGAAGCATTTTATGCTTACACCGGAAACAATAAACGGGTAAGAGTGAATGGATTTTATACCGGAGTTGATTATGAACGAACCATTGTTTTAGGAAAGGTCTATTACAAACAAGTCAGTGAAGAAACAACGATGAATGTTTTCGCAGTAAACGTCCACATTGGCGAAGCGACCCGGTTTTATAGGGAAAACACAAATGATATTCCGGTTGTTCTAACAAAATAGAGCGTTTTTTGCCTTCATTTTCAATGCACCGGATGGAATGGTTGGAATATTGATTATTCGCTGATGATGAGGGGCAACACCAATTGATTTTCATCCAGGTTCAGTCGAATAAAATAAAATCCTTTTGCCAGATTGGACAGTTGAACTTCTGCTATTGAATTACCGGAATTGATGTGTTGTTCACCAAGTTTTTGTCCGGAGGTTGAGTAAATTTCGAGGTAGCCCTTACTGAAATTTATTGTATTCCATTCGATGGCAAACAAACCATTGTTGGGTTGCGGGTAAAGGACCGCCGAAATTTTGTTTTCCTTTTCTTCTACAGAAAGATTGGCAGCTATATTGATATTGTCGATGTAAAAATTATTTCCTCCATCACTTTCCCAGCTAAACTTTACCATAAAATCGTCTGTGATAAAACTGTTGGGGATATTGGTAATGGAATTCAACATCCATTGGGTTTCGTCACCGGGAATAAATGGAAGAGTAGTAAATGGTGCAGTGATCATAGAACTTGCGGCTAGCGTTCTTCGTAATGCCCAATTGACGCCGCAGTCATTGCTTACATAAACACGTAATTTGTCGTTTACAAAGGCAGAATCTTTTTGTGTAAATGCAAACATGAATGAGATTTGAATAGAAGGTAAACCTGAAATATTTCGTGGTGACAAGATCAACTCATCTACATACCCTTCATTCAATGTGAAATTGTTAACTTTCACACAGGTGGTACTTAAATAGCCTGTACTTGTGGTGAGTTCAAATCCTCCATCTCCCTGCGGATCCACCGGATGCCAGTCGGTATTGGGTAATAAAGCAATACCTTCAAAATGCTCGATGATTTGTCCGGGACTACCCGGGTTTTGCATGACGGTAATGTAATTACTCACACTTGAAGATGTTGTTGTGCTACCATTATCCACGCTGAGCGAAACCGTATAATTTCCTGCAGATGGATAACTTACTGTTACCACAGAATCACTGAGCGATGAAGCTGTTCCTCCCGGAAAGGTCCAGGTGCGGGATGTAACACCATGATACGAATTATCATAAAAGGTGATGGTTTCTCCGGCACAAATCAAACGCTTGTCGACGGAAAAATCAGCCTGACATAATACTGAATTCCCGTCTGTACCGGTTGCAATCAGGTTGGCAGGCGACCATAAATTATTCCGTCCAGCAATTGGAGAATTCAGACAAGCATGCATACGGGCTGCCTGACCATGAGTTAGCATTCGTGCGCAATAAGCATAGTCCATGAAATTCTGCACATTGTCGGCTTGCGTATTTCCGCAGGAGGTATGATTGAGATTGCAGGTATTCCAACCAATTGTGTTCGGTGTGTCGCTTACGAGATCATCATAGGCGCAATTTCCGGCCTGACCAACGGGTAAGTAATAAAAACCGGGGACATTGTTTCCTCCCCAAATGTGATGGAGATTTAAATAATGCCCAAGTTCGTGCGAGAGAACTACCGATCGAACGGCGTTGGATGTTCCGGTACTTCCAACATAATCATGAGAGATCACAATACCATCCCACTCGGGAATCGTATCTGCATCTGCCGGCCAAACTGCATGTCCTGCTAATCCTGCAGCATTGGAAACAATATAAACATTGAGGTATTTTGTCGGGTCCCACTGGATCAACTGTTTTACTTCGTGTCCTCCGGTATATGTTGTGGTGGAAACGATTCGGTTGATACCTCGGGTGCAATTTCCATTAGGATCTTTTTGCGCGAGACGTAATTCGATATTGCAATCAGCCGCAAGTGCTTTGTAGGGCTGAATAATATCTACGGTATCTGCATTCAGCTTTCTGTAGTTGCGGTTTACTACACGAATGGCGTCCTGAATCTGTGCGTCACTGATGTTCTCCGGTCCGAAATTGTGAATGACATGAAACACTACGGGGATAATGTAAGGACCACTACCACCTCTGTTTTCCTGCTGAATATAGTTTTGGGTATGCACTTCAAGAATTGCTTCGCGTCGGTTGACAGCATCCGCAATAGCCGGATTTTTTTGAAGCGTATTGATCCGCAATTCATCAGCGCCACAATGAAAATCACCTTGTGCAACGCCATTTCCTATTGCGAAAACACCTAACAGAAAAGAAAAAACTGATTTCATAAATTTGTATTCAGTCCACAATATACTAAAGAAATTGTACTGTTTTTTTTGAAAAAACCATTGATCGATTTAGTCGAATGCTATTTACTGATACAAATGAAATCAGATTTCAACTCTTGGTTACCCAACGTACGATGCTTCTGAATAATGAAAACGGTAAAATTCGTCGGAGGAACAAAACTGCACCCGCACCACCGCCAACAGGATAGCGCAGTTTCTTGCGTCCATCGGTAGCTGCTCTGAAAATTCTGGCTGCAACAATTTCCGGACCACTGGCGTTCGCTCCAAATCTTTGCAATACCGGAAATGTTTTGCCCACAAAAGCATCGTATGCATGTAGCCCGTCTTTTTTCATCAAGTCCTGTGAACGATCGTAGAAGTCTGTTTTTATCGGCCCCGGTTCAATGATTTTTATTCGGATTCCGTGTTCATGCAATTCATACTGGAGTGATTCGCTGAAACCTTCTACCGCCCATTTTGTGGAATGGTATAAACTGTAAAGCGGAAAAGTTATTTGTCCACCAACCGAAGCTACATT
>JBKBUQ010000153.1:0-6789 GCA_046289975.1 Flavobacteriales bacterium
GCTTGAATTGTTCTTGCTGCCTGGCAATAAGAAAATAGGCTGTACCCATTACAATGAGTGCCGGAATCATGATTTTCAGGAGGTCTGCAAAAGCTTCCATGCTGCTGATTTTTCTACACAAAGATAAGGAAAAGCTTGCCCAAAGGGGTGTACGGCGGAAGGTTCCTCTTGCTGCATCGGAAATCCTTCATTTTTCATTACGGATTCCCATTTTTTTACTACTTTCGCATCCTTCATAAGAAGATGCCTATCCGACTAGGTATTTCTAACTTCTTCCATCGGTCGGACGATGGGATACAAGATAATAAGCCAAATGGCAGAAAAATCTACCGCAACAGCCGTTGCACCGGACCCTAACTTTGATTGGGTTGCTTACGCAGACAAGGGGAATGTTTATTCAAAATCTGAGCGCGAGAGCGTTGGGAAGATGTATGACGATACCCTAACATCTATCACTGAAAAAGCCGTTACCCACGGTTCAGTGGTTGCTATTACCAAAAAGGAAGTAGTGATCAACATCGGGTACAAATCAGAAGGCGTTATTCCTCTTTCGGAATTCCGTTACAATCCCGCTCTTCAAATTGGCGATTCAGTGGTTGTATTCGTAGAATCGACGGAAGACAAAAGCGGTCAGTTGATCATCTCGCACAAGAAAGCTCGTATGTTCCATGCATGGGAGCGTGTTAACGAAGCCCTTACCAAAGACGAAATCATTACAGGTTTTGTTAAGTGTCGTACCAAAGGTGGACTTATTGTTGACGTATTCGGATTGGAAGCATTCCTTCCAGGTTCGCAGATCGACGTTAAGCCTATTCGTGATTACGATGTTTACGTTGGTAAAAACATGGAATTCAAAGTTGTTAAGATCAACCAGGAATTCAAGAACGTTGTTGTATCTCACAAAGCGCTTATCGAGGCAGAACTTGAAGAGCAGAAGAAACAAATCATCGGCGGACTTGAAAAAGGTCAGGTACTTGAAGGAACTGTTAAGAACATTACTTCTTACGGTGTATTCGTTGACCTTGGCGGTGTTGATGGTCTTATCCACATCACAGACCTTAGCTGGGGTCGCGTTAACCACCCTGAAGAAATCGTTAAACTCGACGAGAAGATCAATGTGGTTATCCTCGATTTCGACGACGACAAAAAGCGTATTGCGCTTGGCCTGAAGCAGCTTACTTCTCATCCATGGGATGCACTCGACACGCAGCTTAATGTTGGTGATAAAGTGAAAGGTAAAGTTGTTGTTATTGCCGACTACGGAGCATTTGTAGAAATTGCTCCCGGAGTTGAAGGTCTGATCCACGTTTCAGAAATGAGCTGGAGTCAGCACTTGCGTTCTGCACAGGATTTCCTCAAAGTAGGAGACGAAGTGGAAGCTGTTGTACTTACCCTCGACCGCGATGATCGCAAAATGTCGCTTGGTATGAAGCAACTCAAGGCTGATCCATGGGCTGAAATTGAAAGCAAATATCCTACAGGTTCACGTCACAACGCACTCGTTCGCAACTTCACTAACTTCGGTGTGTTTGTTGAACTTGAAGAAGGTATTGACGGACTCATTCACATCAGCGATCTTAGCTGGAGCAAGAAGGTGAAACATCCTTCTGAATTCTGTAAAGTTGGAGAGAAAATGGATGTGGTAGTTCTTGAACTTGATAAGGAAAACCGTCGTTTGAGTCTTGGTCACAAACAACTCGAAGAGAATCCATGGGATGTTTTTGAAGGTATCTTTACAGAAGGTTCTATTCATGAAGGAACAGTTGTTAGTGTAACCGATAAGTCAGCTACAGTTTCTCTTCCCTACGGAGTAGAAGGGTATGCACCTTCCAAGCATTTCCGTAAAGAAGACGGATCGAATGCGAAAGGCGAGGAAAAACTTCCATTTATGGTTCTTGAATTCAACAAAGAAGGCAAGAAGATTGTAGTGTCGCACACTGCAACATTCGATGCATCTGTAATTGAAGAAAAAGACCGTAAAGCTGCTGCACGTGGAGGTAAGAAAACTGCCACTGCTGCCGGTGGTGGAACTTCAAAAGCTGTTAAGGAAATCAACTCAAACATTGAGAAAACCACCCTTGGAGATCTTGATGCACTTGCTAACCTTAAAGCGGACCTCGAAAAAGGTGAAGGCAAATAATACTGATCCATTGATCATAGTAACAAGGGCTTCCGTCAGGAAGCCCTTGTTTTTTTACCCTTTTTTTACCTTATTGCCCCCGCATTCGTTAAAATGGAAAAAAAGATCCGGTCAAAACGCATTGAAAAAGGTATCGTCGAGAATTATGTTCTGGAGGATATGCATATTGAACCGGAAGATCTTGATTTGTGCAAAAGCGATAACCTGGCCATAATGGG
The DNA here is from genome assembly GCA_046289975.1 of Flavobacteriales bacterium. Classification (GTDB taxonomy): domain Bacteria; phylum Bacteroidota; class Bacteroidia; order Flavobacteriales_D; family UBA2798; genus UBA2798. Next base: position 2,359 of record JBKBUQ010000153.1, read on the forward strand.
CGATAAGCGCTATACGGTACTGGTTGTTTCCGGAAGTGGAAGTACCATCTCGGCCGAAGCACGTAAAAAGGTCGCTTCCCCCGAATACCGCATGAATACGGTGGCAAAGGCATTTCTCGTTGAGAACCTGGCTCACCGGATAATTGGCAATTTTTACATGACATTCAACAAGCCTGCAATCCCAACCCGGTTGTTCACGGATCGTGAAAAAGCATTGGAATGGTTGCGGCAGGAACTCAAAATCAATACAGAGAATACAGTCGGCACCGAAATCAAGAACTAAAATCATTTTTTTGTTTACCTTTGACTGACCTCCAACAATGAAGCCGGTAACTATAGTCAATACGCAGCTCTTCTCTCTCCTGATCAACCGGCTTTGTCATCAACTTATCGAAAATCACAAGGACTTTTCTGAATCCGCCATAATCGGACTTCAGCCGCGTGGCATTTATCTTGCAAATCGCCTGAAACAACGTCTGGAAGAAATTACCGGTAAAACAATTCAAACCGGCGCTCTCGATATTACCTTTTACCGCGATGATTTCCGCCGCAGAGATGTGCCCTTGTTGCCCAGCGTTACCAACCTCGATTTCTCCATCGAAAACAAAGATGTAATTCTGGTTGATGATGTTTTATATACCGGCAGAACAGTGCGTTCAGGCTTGGATGCCCTCATTGCATACGGCCGACCCAGAAAGGTTGAATTGCTCACCCTGATCGATCGTCGCTTTAAACGTCAGATTCCCATTCAGGCAGATTATGTAGGTAAATGGGTGGATACCCTTTCCTCCGAAAAAGTAGCTGTTGAATGGCAGGAAACTGAAGGAGAAGACAAAGTGATCCTTTATACTCCGAAAGAACATGAATAAGAATCTCAGTGTAGACCATCTGCTCGGAATTAAGGACCTCAACCGTGAGGACCTTGAGATCATTTTTAAAACAGCCGATAGTTTCAAAGAGGTAATTAACAGACCGATAAAAAAGGTCCCCTCATTAAGGGATATTACCATTGCCAATTTATTTTTTGAAAACTCAACCCGTACTAAGCTCTCCTTTGAGTTAGCAGAAAAACGACTGTCTGCCGATGTAGTGAATTTTTCGGCATCCGGATCATCCGTGAAAAAAGGGGAGACACTCATCGATACCGTCAACAACATTCTCGCAATGAAAGTGGATATGGTGGTGATGCGTCATTCCACTCCCGGAGCAGCCTTGTTTTTATCGAAACATGTGGACGCACGAATTATCAATGCAGGTGATGGAACACATGAACATCCTACACAAGCGCTGCTGGATGCGTATTCAATACGGGAAAGATTGGGAAGCGTGGAAGGGAAAAAAGTGGTGATTGTGGGAGATATTCTTCACTCAAGAGTAGCCCTTTCAAATATTTTCTGTCTAAGGAAACTTGGGGCTGAAGTAATGGTTTGCGGACCAACGACTTTAATTCCCCGTTATATTTCAGAGCTAGGCGTTAAGGTAGAACATAACCTGAAAAAGGCACTCGAATGGTGCGATGTTGCCAACATGTTACGCATTCAGTTGGAACGTCAGGATATACGCTACTTCCCGACTTTGCGCGAATACACCATGCAGTTTGGTCTTGATATGAAGCTGTTAAAGAGCCTGAATAAGGAAATTGTGGTGATGCACCCGGGGCCCATCAATCGCGGTGTGGAAATTACCAGCGAGGTTGCCGATAGCCATCAGTCGGTTATTCTTGACCAGGTTGAGAATGGGGTAGCGGTTCGAATGGCTGTTATTTACCTGCTGGCCTCCAAAATACGCTCCTGAGTATTTACGAACAAGCCCGGTTGAAAAGACAGTCCTTTTCCGGTTTCCTTACGATTTAAAAATTCTTACATTTAGGCTTATCAAATTTCCAGGACATGAATTTTGAAGTCTTTCCACACGAAAAATATGTGCTTATCCGCAGCAAGGTGGAGAAGCTGGATACCGGTCATGCCCCGGAGTTGAAGTCGCTGGTTGTTTTCCACAATAAAGAAGGCGTTCGCAATATCATCATTGATTTGAGTGATACACGCTATTGCGATTCATCCGGACTCAGTTCAATATTGGTTGCAAACAGGCTCTGTCGTTCTGCCAACGGGAGTTTTGTTTTGACCGGACTTCAGGAACCAGTGATGAAACTGATTACTATTTCTCAATTGCATACAGTTATCTCTATAACTCCAACGGCAAATGAAGCCTCAGACCTTGTTCTGATGGAAGAAGTTGAGCGGGAGCTTACCGGTGATGATGAAAACCAATAAATCAAACCCTTCTACCATGAAAAAACTTTTACTTTTTATTGCATTAGGAATTTCCGCTTTTGTTGTATCAGCACAATGTACACCCGATATGTCGGTTGCCGGTGATGCCGGGATTCATCCTGATAGTGCCACTAATTTTATGCCTGCATATGTTGGTACACCCTACAATCAAGTTGTAACTGCTGTTGTACCTGCAGATACTTGTGCTCAGGTATTACCATTGCCTTTTCCTTGTACAACCCTTTCATTTGATTACATTGAAGTAACCAGTGTAACAGGTTTACCAACAGGATTCACATTTACATGTGCGCCTGCAAACTGTCAGTTTTTGGGAAATACAATTGATTGTGCTATAATTTCCGGAACAGCACAACCGGGACAAGAAGGTGTTTATCCGCTGGTTTTTAACCTCGATGCTTATGTGGGAGGGCTTGGTATTCCAAACAGTTTTACTTTGACTTATTACCGTATCGTTGTAAATCCTGCACTTGGTACGGTTGAGCTTACACAGGATGCCTTTGCTGTTTCTCAAAACCAACCGAACCCATTTGATGAATCTACATTGATTGAACTTGAAACATCCGTATCCGGTGTTGTTCAATTTGAAGTGTTCAATCTTATCGGTCAGCCTGTTTATATTCGCACCGTTTCTGTGCAGAAAGGTAAAAACCAGATTCGTTTCGAAGCGGGTGATCTTCCTGCAGGAACGTATTTGTACAAAGTATCCGACGGAAAACGCAGCTCCACAAAAAGAATGGTCGTAACGCGATAAATTATTTTAATCTCTTTTAGAAACCGTCCCCTTAGTGGGACGGTTTTCATTTTATGAAGTTTGAAGTCATAATATTAGGTTCCGGATCCTCAACACCATCGTTAAGGAGAAATCCTGCATCACAATTGGTGAATGTGCAGGAGAATTATTTTCTGGTAGATTGTGGGGAAGGAACACAATTGCAAATGCGTAGGTTCAAGATCAAGTTTCAACGCATCGATCATATTTTTATCTCTCACCTGCACGGCGATCATTATTTGGGACTGATCGGATTATTGCAAAGCATGCACTTGTTGGGACGAAAAAAAGAAATTCATATTTATGGTCACCCCGATCTCAAAACGATGATCGATCTCCATATGAAAATCTCATCCACCCGACTTACCTACCCACTGGAATTTCATGCGTTAAACTATGATGCTCCCAAAATAATTTATTCCAATAAAGTGGTAGAGGTATCTACGGTGATCCTTAGGCACAGAATTCCTACATGTGGATTTATATTCAGGGAAAAACCCAAATTGCTTCCATTGAGTTCAGAGAAAATCAGAGAGCATAAAATTCCAGTATTTGCCTTACCCGCAATTAAAGAGGGAGCAGATTATACTACGGAAAATGGAACAATCATTCCCAATAGCGAATTAACATTGCCCCGACCACAATCGCATTCGTATGCCTATTGTTCGGATACTATTTTCACTGAAAAAATTGTAGAGAGTATTCAGGGAGTGGATGTTTTGTTTCATGAAAGCACTTTCACCAAAGAATTGGAAGATCGCGCTAAGGAAACCTACCATTCAACTGCTGCACAGGCTGCCACTATTGCACAAAAAGCAAAAGTCGGCAGATTGGTGCTCGGGCATTTTTCTGTGAGGTATACCGATCTGGAACCTTTTCTGGAAGAAGCCCGTGAGCATTTTAAAAATGTTCAGCTGGCCACTGATGGAAATACCATTAATGTGTATCCACAGTAATTAAAGCATCCGCGCATCCTCTGAAAGTTTTGTTCCTCTCAGAAATTCTTCAATACTCATTCTTTTTTTACCTGCTTGTTGAATATCGGCAAGCAACAGACTTCCGTCACTTGTAAACACTTCAAGAAAGGTCTTTCCGTCGGTATGGATGGTTCCGGGTTTGCCGTTTGAATTTCCTTTGCGGCTGGCAAATATTTTTAAAAGGGTACACTCTTTTTCACTTTGAACGAGCGTAGTAAACGCTGCCGGGTAAGGCGACATTCCCCGGATTAAATTAAAAATGTAGTCTGTTTTTTTTGCCCAGTCTATTTTACAATCCTCCCGGAAAATTTTACTGGCAACAGGAAAATTCTTTGTTCCCACCGACATCTCTTCTTGTGGAATGGAATGTGCTGTACCGGATTCAAGTGCT
>JBKBUQ010000153.1:6799-7047 GCA_046289975.1 Flavobacteriales bacterium
CCCAATTTTCATTAATTTATCGTGCAATTCACCAGCTGTTTCGTTTTCGCCAATACTCACTTTGCGTTGGGCAATTACATTTCCGGTATCAATTTCTTCGCGTATAAAAAAGGTGCTTACCCCGGTTTCCTTTTCTCCATTGATCACTGCCCAATTAATGGGTGCTGCTCCTCTGTAATTCGGTAAAAGGGATGCATGAAGGTTTATAGTTCCCTCTGCAGGCATTTTCCATACTACATCCGGCAACA
>JBKBUQ010000154.1:0-6939 GCA_046289975.1 Flavobacteriales bacterium
AGGGATTACTTTGGGAAATTTCAGGTAATGGTTTAATCAAGCCTTCGTACTTGTACGGTACCATGCACGTAAGTGAAAAGCTCGCTTTCCACCTGAGTGATACTTTTTTCATAGCACTCAAGAATGTGGATCTCGTTGCCCTGGAGCTTGACCCCGGAAAATGGATGGAAGAGACACTAGAGATGGACAATGCCTTTGAACAGAAAGAGTATGTTACCTCTGCCCGATCCGCTTCCGGATATTATTCTTCTGCGTTCAAACCATTCTTTCCCGAGAAAAATGAACTTATGCGCCTACTGCGAAGTAAGCCAAGGATTATCAACAACATGTTGTACCGCTCCAATGAGGCATACGATGAATTTGAAGAAGATACTTATCTGGATCTCTTTATCTATCAGACAGGAAAAAAATTGGGGAAAAATGTAATCGGACTCGAAGATTTTATGGTCTCCAGAAAATTAGTGGATAAAGCGTATCAGGGTGAAGACGATGAAGATGATGAAAACTATAAAAACCAAAAGGAAAGAAACAGAATTCTGATTCGCCAGATGGAAAAAGTTAAATCCATGCGCGAATACCAAGAAGACTCTTACCGCAATGGCGATTTGGATATGCTGGATTCCATTTACAGACTCACTAATCCGGGAACTTTTTTTCTTCGCTATATGCTATGGGAACGCAATGTAATTATGGCAAATCAGATGGATTCCATCATGAAAAAACAAACACTATTTACCGGTGTTGGTGCAGCCCACTTACCGGGAGAAAAAGGTGTAATTGAATTATTACGTAGCAAGGGATACAAGGTCAGACCCATTGTGTTTACCAATTTAAATGGAGATAAGCGCAGGACAGAAATCGAGAAAATGAAGTTCCCGGTAAATTTCAAAACCCGTTTTCCGGAGGATTCTGCCTTTTCGTGTGAGATACCCGGTGAATTATTCAGGACACTTGATCGCCCCGGAAAAATAGAATACCTCTACAACGATATGTCAAACGGGAGTTATTATCATATTCAACGCTTAGCTTATTTGGGAAAATTGGATGGAAAGGATCAGCAACATACACTGAAACGATTGGATAGTTTACTCTACGAAAATATTCCCGGAAAAATCCAAAGCAAGAAAGAGATCAAGGCGTCAAACGGATATTCAGGTTGGGATATCGTGAATAAAACCAGAAGAGGTGATCTGCAGCGCTACCAGATTTTGGTGGGCCCTCTCGAAATTTTCGTTTTTAAAATGAGTGGTCCAAATGAATACATCAGCGGAAAAGAAGGTGATCAGTTTTTCAACAGCATCAAATGGAAAAGTGTTGATCCTTCTGCTAAAAGTGTGTATAGCCCCAAAGCAGGAGGTTTCACAATTACGATGCCTGCAATACGGGTAATTAACCGGGCTTATTCACTTCGATCAGGAATGCTTCGCCATGCAATTAGCGCAACTGATGAAAATGGCGACTTGTATTTCATGTTCCACACTCAGGTGTATGATTTCCGATATATTGAAGAAGATACTTTTGAACTCAATTATTTATCAGAAGTTTTTGCAGAAGAACTGAAAGCAAAAATTACCCGACGCTCATTGGTGAGTCCTACAGAACTTCATTTCAGCATCAGAAAGGAAGAGCGAAATGTCCGCTTACGTATATTAATTCAGGGGGAAAATTATTACATGGCAGGAACTACATGTACTGATTCTTTAAAAGCGGAAGCATATATGAATTCGCTGAATACAAAAGCCTATACTTATTCCCTACCCTTTGAAAAACATGTTGATTCTACATTGTATTTTTCCGTTAATACTGTGAAGAATCCTTCTCCTTATACTTCACTTACAGAACAAAACAGAAACAATACAAAAAAATCGAAAAAGGATGAGACTGTTTTTCGTCCAGTAACTCTTACACGCACCTATGGGAATTTCGAAACCGGTGAAAAATTACAGGTAGAGTTCCGGAAATTCAGCATGTATTATCAGATGGAACATCCGGACACATTTTGGAGGTACCAGGAAATGGATCTGGCCGGTGAAAGCAATATGATTATCCGAAAAAATAAACCGGGCTTCCTGCGTAATGATACCATCCGCGATTATTTACTGGTCGACACCAACAGCACACGCGGAATTCTGGTGCGAAAAATTCAGAAATGCGGTGTCCTTTATACGCTTCGAGCACAAATTGATACTACTCAAGGACAAACACCGTTTGTAAAATCCTTCTTTGAATCCTTTCAGCCGCTGGATACTTGTCTTGGTGTTGATTTGTATTCGGATAAAATTCAACCATTTTTCTTTGACCGCATTTATTCGAAAGACACGTTGATAAGAAAACAGGCTTTCGAAGCCATGGAATACGTGATCGGAAACCTACTCGATAATCAGGCACCACAAACCATTAAATTCATTGAACACCCGGAATTTAAAAATCTGCCTTACGATGATAAGCAACGTTTCCTTGTTGGATTGGGTCGCCTGAAGCATGATGCCGTTTTACCATTCTATGAAAAACTGTACAGGTCATACGCCGACTCCTCCGGATTGCAATTGGCAATACTGAGAGGTGTCACACGACAGCGCACAGAAAAATCAATGAAACTCTTCCTGAAACTATTGCAAATTGATTTGCCTGTAAGCAGTAAAACCGATGAGATTGATCGGATCTTCAACACCTATCATGATACACTTGATTTGGGTGCATGTTTGTTTCCTGAATTATTGCGCTACACAAAATTCCCGGAATACAGAACGCCGGTATATCATTTGATGTCGGAACTGGTGATGAAAGGGCATTTAAAACCGGCACAGTACAAAAAATTCAAATCCGATATATTGAGTGATGCCAATTACGATTTAAAGATTTATCTTACAACAGAAGGAAATGAATACCGATACTACTCCAGAAAATTCCGTTCGAAGGAAGAACTTGGACCGGAAAACACTTTGGACGAAGAACAATTGAAAATTTTCGGTTATGCGGTATTGTTAAGTCCTTTCTATAAGGAAGCAGATGTAAAGAAGTATCTCGACAAAATTCAGCGAACACCGAAGCATGATCTGAAAATTGTTCTATCTGCTTATTATACAAAACGTAATGTTCCGGTGATGGATTCTGTATGGACCTTCTACGCTAAAAAACCGGATACCCGTGCTTTGTTATTTGCTTCTGCCGAATATTTCGATGTGAAAAAAGTATTTCCGTCTACCTACTCCTCTCAGGAAATGATCTCTATCGGGGTTTTATATTCAGGTCAGAAAGACGCCGAAAAAGACACCATAGTGTTGTTACAGCGAATTGAAAACAGCAACCTTTCAGGTGGTGGATATGTTTATCTGTTTAAATACAGACCCAAGGACAAAAAAGTTTGGCGCCTTGCGTTTGTTGGTTATCAGCCAAAAGATGAAGGTCAGAGTACCGTAATTACCACCATTAACCGGAAAGGCACTTCATTTGAAGGTCAGGAGATGCTTTCCAAAGAGATTTCGAACTTCAGTAAGGAAATACGTACCGAAGGCAGAAAAAGGGCTAAATCGTCGGGATATGGTGGATTTGAATCGATGTTTGGAGGCTTTGATTTCTGATCAAACGCCTTTAAACAGGGAATCAACAAATTCAGTCTTGTTAAAAGCCTGGAGATCTTCCATTTTTTCACCAACGCCAATGTATTTTACCGGAATACGAAACTGATCTGAAATACCGATAACAACACCGCCTTTAGCTGTACCGTCAAGTTTAGTAAGCGCCAATGCAGTTACCTGTGTGGCATTGGTAAATTCGCGGCATTGACTGATTGCATTCTGACCGGTAGAAGCATCCAAAACCAATAATACTTCGTGCGGAGCATCCGGCAATACCTTTTGCATTACTTTTTTGATCTTACCCAGCTCATTCATCAGGTTGACTTTATTGTGCAAACGTCCAGCGGTATCGATAATGATCACATCGGCATTTTGAGCAGCACCGGACTGAACAGTATCGAATGCAACAGCAGCAGGGTCGGCTCCCATTCCCTGGGTAATTAGAGGAACACCTGCGCGCTCTGACCATACTTTCAGCTGATCAACTGCAGCAGCACGAAAGGTATCAGCAGCACCAAGCAAAACACTTTTGCCCTGACTTTTAAATTGCCAAGCCAGTTTACCAATGGTAGTAGTCTTCCCTACCCCATTTACTCCAACAACCATAATTACGTAGGGTTTATTGCCAGCAGGAATTGTAATTTCTGAATCATTGCCAATACTGTTGTTTTCTTCAAGTAAAGAAGCGACTTCCTCTTTGAGAATTTTGTTGAGTTCAGAAGTATTAACGTATTTATCACGGGCAACACGTGCTTCAATCCGCTTGATGATTTTTAAGGTGGTATCAACACCAACATCGCCGCTGACTAAAATTTCCTCCAGTTCGTCGAGCACATCATCATCGACAGTCGTTTTGCCGACAATAGCTCTGGAAATTCTGCTAAAAAAATTATCCTTGGTCTTTTCGAGACCTTTATCGAGACTTTCTTTTTTGTCCTTTGAAAAGAAACTGAATATGCCCATATTCCTTGAAAACAAGAAAAGGCCTCCTCCGCCGGAAGAAGCCTTTAGTTATACTTGATAACAGATCAATTCTTTGCGAAAAAATCTTTCACTTTCTCATTAGGAACAATTTCTTCCTTGAATGAGTAAGCGCCGGACTTATCTGAACGAACCATTTTAATCACTTTCGTGAGGTTCTTTCCGCCTTTTTGGAGGGTAGCTACGGTTTTCTTTGCCATGGCTTAATTATTTAATCTCTTTGTGAACAGTTACTTTCTTGAGGATCGGATTGTATTTCTTACGCTCCATGCGATCCGGGGTATTTTTGCGGTTCTTCGTTGTTACATAACGAGAAGTTCCAGGCATACCCGACGTCTTGTGCTCGGTACACTCAAGAATCACCTGAACCCTATTTCCTTTCTTTGCCATTGCTTAATTGAATAATTGATACAAACGGGCTGCAAAGATACATTTTTCTTTTATCCAAGCAACTGGAATAATTATTTTCCGGGGATGATTTGCTCAAATAAACTACTCTGTGCCATTATCCGTTCAATTTCAGCCATAGTGCGTGGTACACAGGCGCTAAGGTTTTCCGGTCCTTTGCCTGTAATCAGGATGTCGTCCTCAATACGAATCCCAATGTTCCACCATTTGGGATCACAGTCGCTGCCCTCCGGAATGTAAATACCGGGTTCCACTGTAATTACCATGTTAGCCTGCAATGTCCCGTACAATCCCGGATCATGAACATCAAGTCCAAGATAATGAGAGGTACCATGCAGGAAATATTTTTTTACCTCACCTGCCTTTTTAATGATTCCCAGTTCAAGCAATCCTTTTGTTATGACCTCTGTGGCTGCTTCATGGGGATCCCAGAACTTATTTCCGATTTTGCATTTGGCAATACCTGCATCCTGAGCTCGTAAAACGATATCATAAATTATGGCTTGCTCCTTATTAAATCGTCCATTTACGGGTAAAGTACGTGTTACATCCGCAGTGTAACCGTGGTATTCTGCACCAATATCAGACACAAGAAGATCTTTGCTGGTTAAGGTTTTTCGGTTGGTATTGTAATGAAGAATGCATCCATTGGAACCACCACCTTGTATTGAAGGAAACCCTTCACTTTCTGCGCCAGATGTGGCAAAAACAAATTCAACAATAGCTTCTGTCTGGTATTCTTTCATACCCGGACGAAGTGTTTTCATCAATTCCATTTGGGCCTGACACGTAATATCAATTGCTTTTCGAAGCAGTACTATTTCTTCAGCAGTTTTTATTTGCCTCAAAGTAGCCATGATCTCCGGTAACTTGTACCGATTCACTTTTCCCTTGAGAGGATCAACCTGATCATTGAACATTTTGATCATTGAAAACAAATCTCCTCTATCGTTTTTATCATCCCTTACATCACCATGCTGAGGAACAATCAAGACTTTTGAAAATCTTCCGAAATTGAATGGATATTCTCCAAACGCAGAACTTTGAAATGCAACATCAATTTCAAGTACATTCTTAGCCTGGTCTGCTCCCAACCTTCTACCTGTCCACACTTCGCTTCCGGGATCTTTATCTTGTACAAAAATGATTTCGTCCGTAACAACCGATCCAAAGCGCACCGGGGTCTTGGTTATTACCAGAACAGCATTGGACTCGTTAAAACCGCTCAAATAATAAAAATTGGGGTCCTGATGGTATTCGTAATCGACATCATTGGAACGATTACGGATGGGGGCTGCAAAGAAGACCGCAATAGAACTATCAGGCATCAACTTCCTTACTTCTTCCCTGCGCTGTTTATGAAAGGATGCAGGTAATACATCCTGATCATAAAGCGAACTATCTCCTTTAATGGTAAGATGTTTATGCTCCTGTGCGTAAAGAATGGGGTTCACTGCAAGAACCAGAAATAGAATCAAAATATTCTTCATGGGCTAAAAATAAAAAAACGTTGCCGGGTTGCGACAACGTTTCTTATGATTACAAAAATCGTGCTTAATCAATAAAACCCTTTTCACGAGCTTCTTTCAAACAAGCCGTGATACCTTTTTTGCTGATGGTACGAAGACCATTGGCAGATACTTTAAGCTCTACCCAGCGATTCTCTTCTTCGACAAAGAATTTCTTCACCAATAGGTTGGGGAAAAACTTACGCTTTGTCTTGCGGTTGGAGTGTGAAACATTGTTTCCAACCATCATTTTCTTACCGGTAATCTGACAAACTCGTGCCATTGCTATTCAATTTTTAAGGAGCGCAAAAATAACGCTAATTTTTGATTAAACAAGAATTATTATTGTTTTACCAGTCTTAAGTGAGCCGATTGTCCATTCACCATAACCCTTACTACATACACTCCAGCCTCAAACGTACTGATATTCAACTCTCCGGAGGAAGTGTTCCATCTTTCTGAAG
>JBKBUQ010000155.1:0-6873 GCA_046289975.1 Flavobacteriales bacterium
CAGTCCTGATGCTCACCTTATGAAAACGGCAGAAAATGTTGCCGAAAGCGTAAAGGGTACACTTTCCGATGTAAAAAAGAATTCAGTAAGCGGATTTCCGTCACTCGATTTCAGGTCGGTGGGGAATCCGTTTTCTGTTGCCTACCGCCTCATAATCAGGGGCACACGCATGTATCAGGTGGGTATCATGAAACAAAAAGAGGCAATAAAGGATTCTGAAATTCAAGGTTTTATAGAAACATTTGAAATAATGGAATAAGTTGTTTGCAGGTTACAATGGAAAATCTATCTTTGCAACCCGTTTTTAAGCGATTTCTATAACACAAAAGCATACCGATCATGAAAAGGACATTCCAACCCTCGCTCCGCAAAAGAAGAAACAAACACGGTTTCCGTGAGCGCATGGCATCACAAAACGGACGTCGTGTCCTTGCTGCACGCCGCAAAAGAGGCCGTCATAAACTTACAGTATCCAGTGAAAAGCGTCACAAGCGTTAATCTCTGAACTAATATTTTTTCATAAACCCCGGCCTCACAAGTTGGGGTTTTTTATTACTGGTGAAAGGTGAACAGTAATCGGTGAATAGTGACAGGAGACTGCTAACTCCTAACTCCTAACTATAACCGATAACCAATACCTACTTTGCTACATTGATTTCGTATTACAGTCGCTGCAAAGGAGTACATTCTCCGTTTACACAGGAGTAGCACTTGAGTTTGTCCTTGAACACGCTGGATTTGAAAACCGATTTATTCAATAGCATACGTACACATTCCTGAACACCTTCAATGATGGACGGGTGGGGGTGAATCATTTCTGCAAGCTCATCAATACCCTTACCCATTTTTATCAATAAAGCACAAGCCTGAATCGCTGATGATGCATGCTCACCAATAGCACGCATTCCGATGATTTTATTTTCGTTATCGTTCGTAACTATGATCTTGAAAAATCCTTGTGTTTTACGCATGGCAATGGCACGGGCAATGACGGAATAATCGACTTTCACCACCTTAACGGGAATGTTCTTCTCACGGCATTGCTTTTCATTCATTCCCACTGCTGCAACTTCGGGATGAAGGAACATAATGGTTGAGATATTGTCGTAGGAAAGAGGACTAACCATATCGTCTCCCATCGAAATTTTTTCGACTGCATGACGGGCTTCAAGTTCTCCTACGTTGACTAATTGAATTCGTCCTGAGACATCGCCAACAGCATAAATATGCGGAACACTGGTACGGGTATCTACATCTCCAATGTGGACTCCTCTTTTCGACATGTGAACACCGGCTTCGTTCAAGCCCAGTTCTTCAATATTGGGTACACGTCCGATAGCAAGTAATGCTTTCTCCACCCGAATCACTTCACGGCGACCATCGGAATAGGAAAGTTCGTATTCCACTTCTCCATCAACATTCACCAATCGCTCCAGTTGCGCGTTGTGGTGAATGGTAACGCCTTTCTCTTCGAGATTGTGCGAAACAAGATCAGAAATATCTTCATCCTCAAAAGGCAGAATGCGATCTGCACGATCGATGATATACACTTTGGTTTTTCCGAAATTCGCAAAAATGGTGGCAAACTCACAACCAATTACACCGGCACCAACAATTACCAGACTCTTAGGGAAATCGGTCATGTGGTGAATACCGTCGGATGTCATAATTACTTTTTCATCGACAGTAACATTGGGAAGCTTGCGTGGACGGCTTCCCGTTGCCAGAATGATGTTATCTCCCCAAACTACCTTTTCCTCGTCCTCTTTACGGATTAGAATTTCGTTCGGAGAGATCATTGTTCCTGTTCCGCGTTCGTAATAGAACAAACGGTTCTCAACTTCTGTCTGTAAAAGTTTGATATGACAGGAATATTGAAACTTACGGTCGAAAATAGCTTCGTTCATTGTACGAATCACTTCTTCCCAGCTGAGTTCGAAACGTTTTCTTCCTACTGTAACAATGGTATCGTTAACCGAAGAAACCTTTTCGGAAAGTTCCCACATGGTCTTGGAGGAAAGGGCTCCATCGTAGATTCCATATCCACCAACTTTATCTTTTTCTATTAGAAGAACCTTCTTCCCGAAATCGATAGCACGCATGGCCGCTGCATATCCGGCAGGACCACCTCCAATCACAACAATGTCATATCTCTCCATAACAGGATTTAAAACAGGCCGAAATGTAGCAATTAAAGGTTGATTTTTGATTGTAGATCTATTCCAAATTTGTTAATGTGAGCTTGAACCGATAATTAAAATCAAGGTATTTCAGCTCAATTAGCATAATACCCTTACACAAGCGTCTTATTCATTAAATTTGCCACCCGATGAGCGAGAAAGCACCAAAACAAAAGGGTTCCTGGAAAAAGGCCCGCAGATTTTTGAAATACGTTGGTCCTTACCGCGTTGCCTGGTACACCAGTTTCGTTTTCTTGTTGTTATCCAGTGCATTATCCATGGCTTTTCCTTTGCTTATGGGGCGCCTTTTCGATGCCGGCACCAGTACTTCCGGAATCGATTTGTCGGATATGAGCAGCGCAAACAGCGTGGCCATTTTGCTGTTTATTGTTTTTGGGGTTCAATCAGTTTTCTCGTATTTCAGAATTTATTTGGGGAGTATTGTCACCGAGGGAGCGCTAAATGATCTTCGCAGAGATGCATATAAGAAACTGATATCATTGCCGATTTCATTTTTCAATAAAAACAAAGTTGGAGAACTAAACAGCCGCATTAGTGCAGATATCACCATGCTGCAGGATACATTCAATACTACGTTGGCTGAGTTTGTTCGTCAGTTCATTGTAATCATTATCGGAATTTCCGCTCTTGCATGGATCAGCTGGAAGCTTTCGCTGATCATGATTGCAACTATACCGGTGATGGCTATTGTGGCAGTGTTTTTCGGACGGTTCATCAAACGACTCTCTAAAGAAGCTCAGGATAAAGTAGCCGAATCAAATGGAATTGTAGAAGAAACGCTGACTGCAATCGCCAGCGTAAAAGCATATGCCAATGAAGCGTTTGAAGTGGTACGCTACAAAAAAGCTGCGGATGAAATAAAAAATCTTTCAATGCGCGGCGCTGTTTGGAGAGGCGCATTTGTTTCGTTTATCATTTTTGCAATTTTTGGTTCTATCGTGTTTGTTCTTTGGCAAGGTGTGTTATTAACACAAAATGGAGAGATAGCTAAAGGTGACCTGGTTTCATTTGTGGTGATGTCGGTTTTCCTTGGTGCATCATTCGGTAGTATTCCCGAATTGTTTGCGCGAATTCAAAAATCCATAGGTGCAAGCGAACGTTTGATGGATCTTTTTGATGAGACCTCTGAAAATATTTCAATGGAAATAGAAAAAAAGGGAATGAATCGTTTAAAAGGAGAAGTGGCGTTTGAACATGTTTCTTTCCATTACGATTCGCGTCCTGATTTTCCAGTGCTGAATAATGTTTCATTTACGGTTCCTGCCGGACAACAAATCGCAATTGTGGGTCCGAGTGGCGCAGGTAAATCAACCATTGCTTCCATGCTTCTTCGTTTTTACGATCCTGTTGAAGGTTGTATTCGTTTTGATGGAAAAGATGCCTTGCAGTATAATCTTAGTCAACTGAGAGACCAAATGGCGATAGTACCTCAGGAAGTGATTCTTTTTAGTGGTACCATTCGCGAAAACATTGCTTACGGAAAACCCGGAGCAAGTGATGCAGAGATTGAAGATGCTGCCAACAAGGCTAATGCACTTGAGTTCATTCAAAAATTTCCATCCGGACTTGATACCATTGTTGGAGATAGAGGCGTTCAACTATCCGGGGGTCAGCGTCAGCGTATTGCCATTGCGCGTGCAGTATTGAAGGATCCTTCCATTCTTATTCTGGATGAAGCAACCAGCTCTCTGGATTCTGAAAGTGAACGTTTGGTTCAGGATGCGTTGGAGAAATTAATGAAGGGCAGAACTTCATTTGTGATTGCTCACCGTCTTTCAACCATTCAACGTGCAGATCAGATTTTTGTAGTTGAAGATGGACAAATTAAAGAGCGTGGAAAGCACGATGAACTTGTTTTGGTGAATGAAGGATTGTACAATAAACTGAGCAAAATGCAACGGTTGGGTGTTGATTAATCTATCCAAACCGGATTATTTTGCTTCCTGAAATTTTCCGGACGAATTATTTTTTCAGGTTTTTTTCATAAAGACTGATCCATTCTTTTGCGGTCATTTTTCCTGCAAGTTCAGCAATCAGATCATAGGGAATATCTTCGGGCTTTTTGAAACGCATACAGCTTTTTCCCATATCCAGTTTTTTACTGCTATGCTTAGGGAATTCGGTCGTGAACCATTTCAATAATTTCGGATCAGCATAAATTCCCATATGGTAAATATTGATCGAATTTTTTTGAGAAGCAATTCCTATAAATGGCAATGGTTGTTTTGGATCACAATGGTATCCTGCAGGATAAACACTATGTGGTACACCAAAGCCCAGCATCCCGTAACCCATTGAGGCTTCAAAACCTTTGGGAATATTTTTCTTAATGAGTTTGAATAACTTTTCCATCGGTGCTTTTCTGTCTTCCGGTAGTTCTTCCAGATAAGCTTTTGGGGTAGTGGCTTTGCTGATCATTGTTTTGGTTTTACCAATATTAAAACTTTTTTATGAATGTATAAATCTATACGCTACTTTTAAGTATGAGATTTAGGTCGGTTTTCTACCTGATATTGTGTTTGTGCCTGCATTTCGAAAGTCGTGCCGGCAAGGTTGATTCCCTGATGCAAATCCTGGAAAGCAATGAATCCATTGACAAAGAGAGGATATTAACCCAGCAGGAATTAGCCCGCGAGTTTCAGCGGTTTGATTTTGAAAAGGCAATCAAATATGCCAGTCAATCCTTGCAGGACTCCCGTGCAATCAATGATCTTGTTTTGGAGGCGGAAGCCTGTGTATTGCTCGGCAACATTTTTTTTTACAAAGGTGATTTTGGTCAATCTGTTGAATTTCAATTGAAGGCAATTGGTATTTATGAAAAGACAGGTGATAAAAAAGGTCAGGCTGCGGTAAACAATAATATTGGTTCCGTTTATTATAACCAGGGAAAATTTGAAGAAGCACTCAAACATTACAGGAAAGCACTCGAATTAAATACAGCAGAAAATTATTCAGAAGGCATTGCCCAGGTGCGAAATAATATGGGAAACCTTTATTTCTCTTCAGGAGATATGGAGTCTGCTTTGAAAATGTACCAGGAAGCTTTGGAGTATAAACAGCGTTTGAACGACAGACCGGGAATAGCATTATCACTTAATAATCTGGGCAACGTTTACGGTTCAACGGGTGAATATGAAAAATCGCGCGATCACTTTATCCGCTCTTTAAAGATCAGTGAAGAACTGGATGATTTTTATACCCAGGCCATGACGTTAAACAACATTGGCTTGCTTTACCAATTGGAAGGTGATTCATCGGATGCTTTGCACTTTATGCGACGATCGTTAAGTGTAGCTTACAAGATAAATGCGCTGGATTTGGTAAAGGATTCGTGGCTGGCTATTGCAGAGACCCATCAGACTTTTGGAAATTATAAAGGGGCATACCATGCCTATGTAAGATTTTCTGAGGTAAAAGACAGTTTGTTGAATGAAGAGTCTCAGCGGACGATCCATGAATTGAAACAACGTTATGAAACAGAACAGAAGGAGCAGCTGATTCAACTTCAGGGAGAACAGATAAATCATGAACGAATGATGCGGATATGGTTGATCGGATTTGCGGTTTTTTCTTCTTTATTGGGCGTTTTTCTTTTTCGCTCAAACGTTATCCGAAAAAAGAACAATCATTTATTGGCAAGTCAAAAAAAGATAATTGAAATAAAAATTCTCGAGCTCAACGAAAAGAATAAAAATATTACCGACTCAATTACTTATGCCAGCCGAATACAGCAGGCAATTTTACCACCTCCTGAAATGCTGAAGAAGCAGTTTGCAGATGCATTTGTTCTTTTTCGTCCTAAGGATATTGTCAGCGGCGATTTTTACTGGTTTGATTCGGTAGGTAATGAAGTTTTGTTTGCTGTTGCAGATTGTACCGGACATGGTGTTCCCGGTGCGTTTATGAGTATTGCGGGAATTAATTTGCTAACGGAAATGGTGAATCTGAATGGTCTCCGTGAACCATCTGTGATTTTAGATGAGTCCAATCGCGCACTTGCCAAGATGTTGCATCAGGATCATCGCATAGAAACTGTTCGCGATGGAATGGATATCGCTTTTTGTGCGCTCAATATGGAAAACAAGCAATTGAAATTTGCCGGAGCATTTAACCCTTTGTGGGTTATTCGAAATGGTGAAATTATTGAATACAGAGGGGATAAATTTCCTGTGGGTGCATATATGGACAGTACCGAAGTTTATTTTCGGCAGCATCAGCTTCAATTGCAAAAGGATGATTCAATCTATCTTTTTACAGATGGATTCAGTGATCAGTTTGGTGGCGAAAGAGGAAAGAAAATGAAAGAGTCGAACTTCCGTAAAATTCTTTTATCGATTGCTCATCTTCCCATGCATGAACAAAATCAAAGGCTGGAGCATGAATTTGAAATCTGGAAAGGCGATCATGAACAGATCGATGATGTTTGCGTGATCGGAGTCCGTGTGTAGAGAACGGGACCGGGAACGAATTTTGAATTTACTTTTCACTGTTCACCATTCACTGTTCACCATTCACTGTTCACTGATTACTTTTCACTGATTACCGTTCACCGTTCACCAAAACATGTTTGCGTGATCGGAGTCCGTGTGTAGAGAACGGGACTGGGAACGAGAACGAATTTTGATTTTACTTTTCACTGTTCACCGTTCACCATTCACTGTTCACAATTCAC
>JBKBUQ010000156.1:0-6802 GCA_046289975.1 Flavobacteriales bacterium
CGATGTGAGTTTGAATACCATCACATTTCTTGCAAAGCAACAACAAAAAATGGTTGTCGCAGTGGGAACTACTACCACCAGAACACTGGAGTCCCTCTACTGGATGGGAATAAAATTGCTGCAATCGCCTGAAATTAAACCCGACGATTTTTTTCTTGGTCAGTGGGAATGTTACGAAGCCAACAATGACGACATTACCTTGAAAGAAGCCTTATCTGCTTTGACAGATTGGCTACGCAAAAACGGGCTGGATAGACTGATTGCACCTACTTCTATTATGATTGCTCCCGGATACCGATTTCGGGTAGTGAACGCTTTGGTCACCAATTTCCATCAACCCGGCAGTACGCTGATTTTGCTTGTGGCAGCAATTACCGGCGAAGAGTGGAAAACCATTTACAATTACGCCCTGCAGAACGATTTCCGCTTTTTGAGTTATGGTGATGGCAGTTTGCTGTTTATGCAAAACAATAGCTGAAAACCTTTCTCTGCCTGAATAAAAGGGGAAAAATGCAGGAGATTCTTCCAACTCATAATTTCCCTTACTTTTGCGCCCATGAGTGCCATTGAAGAAATCGCCAAGCGACGTACATTCGGAATCATTTCTCACCCGGATGCCGGAAAAACGACCTTAACTGAAAAGCTGCTCCTTTTTGGAGGTGCAATTCAAACCGCAGGAGCAGTAAAATCGAACAAGATCAAAAAGACTGCGACTTCCGACTTTATGGAAATCGAAAAACAACGTGGAATTTCCGTTGCTACTTCTGTAATGGCATTTAACTACAAGGGCCTGCAAATAAATCTGCTGGACACTCCCGGTCACAAAGATTTCGCTGAAGATACCTACCGCACACTCACTGCAGTGGATAGTGTAATTCTGGTGATTGACTGTGCAAATGGTGTTGAGGAACAAACAGAAAAATTGATGAGTGTCTGCCGGATGCGTAACACTCCGGTTATTCTTTTCATCAATAAAATGGACCGCGAAGGCCGTGATGCATTTGATCTGCTGGATGAAGTAGAGGAGAAACTAAATATTCATGTTCGTCCCCTGAGCTGGCCAATCGGAATTGGTGCAACGTTCAAAGGGGTGTATAACATGTACGAAAAAAACCTGAATCTCTTTGAGGCAAGTAAAACAACCATAGCAAAAGAAGTGGTTCAGATCAGTGATCTTGCCAGTCAGGAATTGGATGATATTGTTGGAGAACGTGGTGCACAACAATTGAGGCAGGATATTGATCTTATAGAAGGTGTTTATGATCCTTTTGATGTAAACACTTACCTCAAAGGTCAGGTAGCTCCTGTGTTTTTCGGATCAGCACTGAATAATTTTGGTGTGCAGGAACTGCTTGATGCTTTCATACGTATCTCTCCAACTCCGCAGGGACGTCCTACCGATAAACGTTTTGTTGAACCTGTTGAACCGAAGTTTTCAGGATTCGTTTTTAAAATTCATGCCAACCTCGATCCTAAGCACAGAGACCGTATTGCTTTCTTGAGAATTGTCAGCGGGAAATTTGAGCGCAATACTTTTTACCACCACGTAAGACTCGATAAGGATTTCAAATTTGCCAATCCAACCAGTTTTATGGCTTCCGAAAAAAACATCATCGATGAAGCTTACCCCGGAGATGTTGTAGGCTTGTATGATACCGGAAATTTCAAGATTGGTGATACCCTTACCGAGGGCGAAAATATGTTGTATCAGGGAATCCCAAGTTTCTCGCCTGAAATATTCAAGGAATTGGTGAATAATGACCCAATGAAAACCAAGCAGCTTGAAAAAGGTATTCAGCAGCTCACAGATGAAGGCGTTGCGCAGTTGTTTATTCAACAGCCCGGAAACAGAAAAATTGTTGGTACAGTCGGTGAACTTCAGTTTGAAGTCATCCAATACCGACTCAAACACGAATATGGTGCTTCCTGTTCTTTCATGCCGGTGAATATGTTTAAAGCGTGTTGGATTACATCTGACAACAAAGCAAAAATGGATGAGTTTGTAAGGATCAAAGCAACCAATATAGCCTTCGATAAAGATCATCAAATGGTTTACCTGGCAGAATCACCTTTCCTCCTGAAAATGGCTGAACAGAATTATCCGGAGATCATTTTCCATACCACCAGCGAGTTTAAGAGGAACGGTTAGATATTTGATAATCGCCAATTAACTAATAAGCCAATTACCAATTTTTCAATTTCTGGAATCTAATCCTAAAGCGAAATCGACTGTAAGGAGATTTCTGCTTCAGGGGGAGATTTCTGCTTTAGGGATCAATTCTTTTTTTCTTTTTGGGTGGAAACATAGCCAGCCAGATGAGTCGTGACCATAGGTAATTTTTTTTGGCAAATAATAATACTACGAGTATCACAATTCCAATTTGCCAGGCTGAAGACTTTATACCAAAAACGAGAAAACAAATCAAAAATGTAATAATTCCTAATCCTACCGAAAGTCCGTAACTCACATACATGGCTCCGTAATAAAAACCGGGTTCACCTTGAAGATCGTGTCCGCAATGTGGACAATGCGAATGATTTTCCGGAACTTCAAAAAACGATTTCTTTTCAAATGCTTCTCCAATTCCGCAAAACGGACATTTTTCCTTTATAATGCGTTGTATCAATTTAGGGAGTGGAGTAGCGGCCATGGGTTAAAATTACACAAATATGAGATTCTGCTGATTTCATTGCTGATTTATGCAGGAAATCCAATTTGTATTACTGATCAACATCATTTTCCGGTAGTTGGAGTTCAGTCATTTTTGATAATCCATTATTTTTTATGAAATTCATTGACGATGTCCGATCAAAACAAATATCATTTTCACCGAATAACTATTGAGGAATCCTTCTCCCTTCTAGGTTCTTCTGTGGATGGATGGTCTGATGAACAAGCAGGAACGATCAGGGAAAAATCCGGATTTAATGAATTGGAGGAAAAGAAGGCGAAATCGCCCTTGCAGTTGTTTTTGATGCAGTTTTTCGATTTCATGATCATCATATTGCTGTGCGCAGCATTGATCTCCGGAATTGCAGGGGATCTGGCGGATGCAATCATTATTCTGGTCATTGTATTGTTAAATGCTTTTATAGGGTTTCTGCAGGAATACAGAGCGGAAAAGGCAATGGAAGCCTTGCGTAAAATGGCAGTGGTAGCTGCGAAGGTAAAACGGGGAAAAGATTTTATCCTGATACCCTCGCGGGATCTTGTTCCCGGAGATGTGGTTTTACTTGAGGCGGGTGATGCTGTTCCTGCTGATATGAGAATCGTGGAAGCTCACAGTGTGCGTGTTGATGAATCTACACTAACAGGAGAATCAGTACCGGTCGACAAAATTTCCCAGGTATTGGAAAGTGATGCTGATGCACTTGGCGATCGGATCAATATGTTGTACAAAGGAACATTGGTCACAAACGGACGTTGTGTTGCACTGGTTGTTGCAACGGGAATGAAAACCGAATTGGGAAAAATTGCAGGTCTCCTGCAGGAAGCTGAAGTGGAGACTCCGCTTAAAAAGCGAATGGCCGTATTTGGTAAAAACCTTTCTTACCTTATTTTGTTGATTTGTCTGATCATTTTCATTGGTGGTTGGTTACGAGGTGAAGATCTGTTTGTGATGCTGCTATTATCGATCAGTCTTGCTGTTGCTGCTATTCCGGAAGCATTGCCTGCATTGATAACCGTAGCCTTATCACGCGGTGCTTCCCGTATGGCGAAAAAGAACGCACTGGTTCGTCGACTGCCCGCTGTAGAGACATTGGGTTCTGTCTCTCACATTTGCAGTGATAAAACAGGTACACTTACATTAAACAGAATGACTGTTGCAGAAACAGTTTCTGAAATGGCGACTCTGGAAAATGGCGATGATCCCTTGTCATTGGCAATGGCCTTGAATCATGATGTGAAAATTTCGGGTGATTCCTTTACAGGAGATCCCACAGAAACAGCGATAGTGACCGGGATAATAGCAAACGCTGGCAGAGAATTTTTTGAAAATGCTTCATTGAGATTTCCGCGTATTGCTGAATTGCCATTTGATTCGGATAGAAAATGCATGACAACAGTGCATCCATTCAACAATCGTTTTCTGGTACTAACTAAAGGAGCAAGTGAGTCCATAGCAAAAATATTGGTTGATGGAACAAAGTCATCGAAGCTTGATCAGCTTTCTCATGCACATGCCGAGAAAGGATTAAGGGTTATTGCATTTGCATATAAAATGATGGATGAATTGCCGGATCCCTTCGATTATAAAAAGGTAGAAAACGAAATGCAATTTAGCGGTATCGTCGGAATAATTGATCCACCGCGAATAGAAGTGAAGGAAGCCATTCGGGAGTGCAGGGATGCAGGAATTAAGCCGGTAATGATAACCGGAGATCATCCCGCCACTGCAGCTGCTATTGCTCGTGAAATCGGTATTTTAACCGGAACTGAAAAGGTGATAAGCGGTGCTGAAATTTCGGCCATGCACGAAGATGAATTTGAACAGCTTGTTCTTCATGCAAGTGTTTTTGCACGGGTGAGTCCGGATCAGAAGTTGAGAATCGTTCGGGCATTGCAATCGAAGAATTATTTTGTTGCAATGACGGGAGATGGTGTAAACGATGCACCTTCTTTAAAGGCAGCAGATATTGGAGTTGCAATGGGGATTAACGGAACCGATGTAAGTAAGGAATCTGCTGATATGATTCTGCTCGATGATAATTTTGCCACCATAGTAAAGGCCGTGAAAGAGGGACGCAGAATTTTTGATAATATCAGAAAGTTTGTGCGGTACATCATGACCTGTAACAGTGCTGAGATCTGGACAATTTTTCTGGCACCTTTGTTAGGAATGCCAATGCCGCTTTTGCCCATTCATATTTTGTGGATCAATCTTGTGACCGACGGACTACCCGGAATCGCTTTGGCCGGAGAACCTGCAGAAACTGATGTTATGCAACGACCGCCACGAAACTCAGGAGAAAGTTTGTTTTCCGGTGGATTGGGATTTCATATTTTATGGGTTGGTTTATTGATGGCCGGACTAACATTAGGAATTCAGGCATGGGCATTGAACAATGGAAATACGCATTGGCAAACGATGGTGTTCACTGTTTTATCCGTTGCGCAACTTGGACATGCGCTTGCTATTCGTTCGGAGCGAACATTTTTATACCAGGTTGGATTGTTAAGTAATCTTCCATTATTGGGATCAATTCTGTTGGCCTTTGCACTGCAGATGATGGTGATTTACGTTCCATTTCTAAATGATGTTTTTCGAACACAGCCTTTGAGTTTATACGAAGTTATGATATGTGTGTTCATGGCAGCTATCGTGTTTCATGCAGTGGAAGCAGAAAAAGTGATTCGCCGTTATTTATAATGGTTGCTGTTTAAGGTATTTACCCTAGATGGATTTTAATTGGATTTTGTAACCTTGGGCCTTTATTTTCTGTAGAATGCTCATGCGAAAAATCCTTTCTGTTTTATTTTTCATTGTTTGTGGTGAGCCCTTATTGGCACAGGAAAATGGTTCACCCGAATGGGATAAGGAAACGCTCGCACGCGCAAATTCTGCAGCAGAATGTACCTACATGAGCGCTGATGAAAAGCAGATCATCTTTTACTGCAACCTGGCTCGAATGAATGGAAAACTGTTTGCCGCAACTTATGCCAAACAGTATTATAAGGATAAAAAAGTTAAGAATACTTCCTATTCCAAATCGTTGATTACAGAGTTGAATAAACTCGAAGCATTACCACCATTTCAACCGGCAGAAGATTTGTACAATGCCGCATTTGCCCACGCAGTTACCAGCGGAAAAAAAGGAACAACCGGCCATCAGCAATTTGAATCGCGCTTTAAAAAACATGCTCCGGGTTATAATCCTTATGGCGAAAACTGCTCGTATGGAAATCATCGTCCGCTCGATTTTGTAATGAGCCTACTTATCGATGAAGGCATAAAAGGTCTTGGTCACCGGAAAAATATATTCAGCAAACAATTTTCACATGTCGGCGTTGCCATACATACCCATAAAAAATACAAGTACAATGCAGTGATGGATTTTGGTAAAAAGTAAAATGGGATCATCAACTTTTTATACTCGTTCCCCAGGCCTTACTTTTTGCCTATGCTGCTGATGATTTCTTTCAGATGTCCGATCATGTCATCGTGAAATTTGTCAATGACGTCAATAAAATCTTCCTGCTTTCGTTCTGCAACAAACTCTGGTTCGCTAACGCCTGTCACTAAAACAGCAGGTGTTTGGACACCCATTTCGCGTAATTTCCGTAAGGTGCGCGATCCGTTGTTTTCGTGATCGTCAAAATCGAAATGAAAATCGAGCAGGATCAGATCAGGTGGTGAATTTTTCGCGTATGCTGCAATAAGACTATCTCCATCCGGAAAGGTTTTTACTTCTGCACCTAATCCCATCCGGAGTTCTTGTGTAATTAGGGTTCTGTATACCGGCGAATCATCGGCCAGCCAGATTTTGATCATGTTGGTTTCCACTTCACGTTGCTTTTCACGGCAAAGTTCATTATATTTATCAGAATGACCTATTCTCCTCCTATGAATAAATGGATAGTCCCCAGTTTGCTGAGCCTGAGTCTTTTTTTTTCCTGCGCTAAGCCAAAATATAGGTCGGAAGAGGGGGGATTTGCCGTTTCATTCAAAGGAATTCCTCAGGAAAACACCGAAAATGTAGCTACAGCGCATGGCGATATTGCTGTGACTATTTTTCTTGATGAGGAAGTAAGATATGATCTAGAAAAAGCTAAAGAGGTAAGTAGGAAAATAAAATCAGT
>JBKBUQ010000157.1:0-6780 GCA_046289975.1 Flavobacteriales bacterium
GTGCCACCCAACAATGCGCGGAAACCAAGTTTCGATAATTCAGATTTACGGTTAGGCGCCAATGACCCGATACCACCGATCTGAATTCCAATAGAAGCAAAATTGGCAAAACCGCACAATACATAGGTTGCCATCACAATCGATTTTTCATGATGAAATTTTCCCGCGGCCTTCAATTCACCAAGCGAAGTATAGGCGTAAAATTCATTGAGGATCGTCTTTTCACCGAGTAATTGTCCCACAAGAATTGTATCCTCAGAAGGCACACCCATTATCCATGCAATGGGAGAACCTATATAACCTACCAAAAACTGCAAAGACAAACCACTATATGCTGTATTCTCCCGAATAATGGCATTGAGTCCGGTGTACTCACCAATGATTTCTTCCATCACAAAATTACCCATTGCAATCAGCGCAATAAACACAAGCAACATGGCCGCAACATTTGCAGCCAGTCGCAATCCGTCGGAAGTTCCGTTGGTGATTGCTTCAAGAGCATTGGTACCGATTCGGTCGCGCGGAATTTTCATTTCCATATTGAAGCTTTCTGTTTCGGGCAGCAAAATTTTAGCAGCAATGATCGCCGCCGGTGCCGACATTACCGAGGCAGCAAGCAAATGCTTGGCAAAATACAATTGCTGTTCCGGATCATCGCCTCCTAGAAAACCTACATAAGCAGCGAGTACCCCTCCTGCAATAGTTGCCATTCCTCCTGTCATCAGACACAACAATTCCGAACGCGTCATACTGCCGATATATGGTTTCACCAGCAAGGGTGCTTCGGTCTGACCAAGAAAAATATTTCCTGCAGCGGCCAGACTTTCTGCTCCTGATAAACGCATTGTTTTTCGCATCACCCAGGCTAAACCATAAACCACTTTTTGCAAAATCCCCCAATAGAACAACAAACTCGTAAGTGCAGAAAAGAAAATGACCGTTGGTAATACCTTCACCACAAAATTGGCGAGTGGACTTTCTATTTTTCCACTCACAAAACTCTTAAACAGGAAATCGGTTCCCTCCTGTGTGAAATTGATCACTTTAATAAAGAAAGCAGAAATACCTTCGAACATTGACTCCACAAAAGGAACTTTTAACACACCAATTGCAAAAACAATCTGCAGTGTTAATCCGATACCCACCAATCGCCAGTTCACTTTACTTCTGTTTTCACTGAACACCCAGGTAATGATCACCAGCGCCATCAAACCGATCAGTCCACGCAACAATGACTCCAACGAAAATGGAGGATTGTACACTTGTGGTGTGTATCCAAATTCGGCAGCAAAGCCTGCATCATTATGTAAAACCAATTGATTTGCGCTAAGCGTATCGATAAAAAACAAGCGCTCCAATAAAAGATCCGACGAACCCGAAGCGTCCATTCGGGTAACCGGATTATTGTTGTTATAGAATTTCACCTCCGAACCGGCAGGACCGGAATAAAAAACGGCCGAGTCGAGCGGGATGGCGGTTTCAGATGATCGCAGTAAAATCAATTTCAGTTCTGCACCATTGAGAATCCATGTACCGGATATAGGTTCATTCTGAATTCCTTTTACATTTCCTGAAACGCTTTGTTTTCCATCAGGCAGCACATTAAAAAGGAGGAATTGTGTTGTGTCTTTTGCGTTGATCCATTTGCGCGAAAGTAATTTTCCGGGATCGGTTTCAGCAGGTTTACTGCAGGAGGCCAGCAGCAATGCACTAAAGAGGAGCGCAGTAAGCCGGCGCATAGCTTAATTATTTTTCCGGTTGGAAAGTTCGTCGCGAATGCGGGATGCACGCTCGTAATCTTCGTTGTCGATCGCTTCCTGCAGACCTTTCTCGAGTTCATTCACCGACATCTTGGAGAAATCGGCAGGATGTGTCAATTCACCTAGATCCATTTCCTCGTCAATTTCATCATCCTCGTCGGCAGTACCGCGCACCGCCTCTTCATCCAGAATGATACCGGCAGAAGATAAAATGAATTCATAAGTATAAATCGGACACGTAAACCGCACAGCAAGCGCTATGGCATCAGAAGTCCGTGCATCAATCTCCGCTGTTTTCCCATCTTCTCCTTCACACATCACCTTGGCGTAAAAAATGCCTTCAACGAGATTGTAAATGATCACTTCTTTTACGTTTACAGCAAAACGCTCGCAAAAGGAACGAAACAGATCATGGGTAAGCGGCCGACTGGGCGTCATTTTTTCAAGTTCGATGGCGATGGCCTGAGCTTCAAATCCGCCGATAATGATTGGTAATCGCCGCTTCCCTCCTGCTTCACCCAGCACAAGAGCATAGGCACCTGATTGGGTCTGGCTGTATGATAATCCTACGATTTCGAGCTTGATCTTTTCCATGTAAAAAACAAACAGGGAAGCAAATGCTTCCCTGTAAATCCGAGTATAAAGATATTAAAAAAAATCAGTGCAAAATCAATGCTGTGCTGCCTTGTGTTTCTTTAATGCTTCGGTAATCTGGGGAACAACCTGAAAGGCATCGCCCACAATACCATAATCTGCCGCCTTAAAGAATGGAGCTTCGGGATCGGTGTTCACCACCACAATAACCTTGGAACGGTTAACCCCAGCAAGGTGCTGAATGGCTCCGGAGATACCTACAGCAATATAAAGGTTAGGCGCAATGGCAATTCCGGTCTGACCCACATGTTCGTGGTGAGGGCGCCATCCGATATCGGCAACAGGACGTGAGCAGGCCGTTGCAGCACCCAGTTCTTTTGCAAGTTCCTCGATGATACCCCAATGTTCAGGCCCTTTCATACCACGACCGGCAGAAACAACCATTTCCGCTTCAGGAAGAGCGATTTCACCTTCGTTTTTCTTCACTTCCTTCACACGAACAGCAGCACTTCCGCAATCTGCAGCGAAATCTTCAACAGCGGCAGAGCCACCGGCATTCGCCAATCCGAGAGAATTGGGAAGAATGGAGATTACCTTTTTTGCGGAATGCACTTCGATAAAACCGTATGCTTTTCCTGAAAACAAATTCACCTTTACTGAAAATCCACCTGAAGTCTCAGGATAGTCGATTGCTCCTGCAACCAATCCGGCATTTAAACGCGCAGAAACACGAGGCGAAACAGCGCGGCCAAGCAGGTCATGCGAAAAAACAATTACGTCGGAACCTTCCTTATCCGCAGCAGCAAGCACCAATCGTGTAACCTGTTGCGAATCGGCACCGCTAAGACTGCGGTTGACCAACACCTTACTTACACCCTGCGCACCAAAAGCAGCAAGCGCATCATTGGCAGTTGCACCATAAGTAACAACTGTAGCAGTGGTTCCCAAGTGGGAAGCAACTTTTGCACCGTACGAGGCAGCCTCAAGCGCATTCTTGTTGACTTTTCCGTTGGATGTATCTGCAAATATCAAAACTGACATAATTCTCTTTTTTTAGTAAATGATCAAATAACTTTCGCTTCGTTGTGAAGCAATTCGATAAGCTGACCGGCCTGATCAGCGGGAATCATTTTGCAGGCCGACTTAGCAGCAGGCATTGCAAATTTCTTAACAGAAGTAAGACGATCTGCCCCTACAGGCGGAACTACTGTAAGCGGCTTTGTACGTGCAGCCATGATTCCGCGCATATTGGGAATTCGTTGTTCAGCCATTCCTTTTGCACAGGAAACAACAAGCGGAAGGTTGGCCTCCACCACTTCTGTACCACCCTGAACATCGCGTTCAATAGTGGCAACATTATTGTTCATATCAAGTTTAGATGCAATGGAAACATAAGGGAGATCAAGCAGCTCTGCCACCATTCCACCAACCTGTGATCCGTTGAAATCGATGGTTTCCTTGCCGAGCAATACCATATCAAAGCCTTTGCCTTTTGCATATTCCGCAATCTGACGGGCAACGAAATAGGCATCGGTAGCTTCTGTATCGATTCGCACTGCCTCATTTGCACCAATGGCGAGTGCCTTACGAATAACAGGCTCATCAGCAGCTGTTCCAACAGTAATGATGGTAACGGATCCGTCGGAATTTTCTGTCAGTTCGAGTCCACGCACCAAGGCGTACCATTCATCATAGGGATTAACAATATATTGAACACCCGTTTCATTGAACTTGGTGTCGTTATCACTAAAGGCGATCTTTGTTGTGGTGTCGGGCGCCTTGCTGATGCAAACCAGAATTTTCATGTGTTTGTTTTTTGTTGGGGAGCAAAAATAGGAATTATCGACTTTGAGGAAACAAAAAAATCCAGAGGATGTTCATTCAAAAAACCTTACATTTTTGACACCAAAAAATTTTGGTTCATTTTGATAATCAAGCGCTAAGACTCAGGTAGGTCTCTATAGAATTTCATTATTATTCTAATTCTCCAGTATTTTATTCCCAATGATTTTTCCTTTTTTAATCCGTTTAAAGCCTGTGAACCTGCCTTTTTCTATTTTTGCAGGACTATAAAAATTACCCCTATGAGAGAAGTCCAGTTCCGTGAAGCCCTCCGTGAAGCGATGAATGAAGAAATGCGTCGTGACGAGCGCGTATTTCTGATGGGAGAAGAAGTAGCCGAATACAACGGTGCTTACAAGGTAAGCCAGGGTATGCTCGACGAATTCGGACCGAAGCGGGTGATCGACACTCCCATTGCCGAGCTTGGTTTTGCCGGTATTGGCGTAGGTGCTGCCATGAACGGATTGCGTCCCATCGTTGAATTCATGACCTGGAACTTTGCCATTCTTGCGGCCGACCAGATTATCAACAGCGCTGCGAAAATGTTGCAAATGTCGGGCGGACAATACAATGTCCCCATCGTTTTCCGCGGTGGTAACGGAACCGCCGGTCAGTTGGCCGCTACCCACTCTCAGAGTTTCGAGGCGTTTTATGCCCATGTTCCCGGATTGAAAGTGATTACTCCCTCTACTCCCTACGATGCCAAAGGATTACTAAAAGCCGCTATCCGCGATAACGATCCTGTTGTATTTCTTGAATCCGAAAAAATGTTTGGCGACAAAGGCATGATTCCGGATGGTGAATACGTTCTGCCTATCGGAGTAGCCGATATCAAACGCAAAGGCAAGGATGTAACCATCGTTTCCTTCGGAAAAATCATGAAAGTTGCCTTATCCGCAGCCGAAGAATTAGCTAAAGAAGGTATTGAAGCAGAAGTAATTGATCTTCGCACTATTCGTCCGATCGACTATGATACAGTAATAGAGTCGGTGAAAAAAACCAACCGTTTGGTGGTAGTCGAAGAAAGCTGGCCACTTGCTTCTATTTCTTCTGAGATTGCCTATTGGGTACAACGCTACGCATTCGATCACCTCGACGCACCGGTATGGCGGGTTACTCAATCCGACACCCCATTCCCTTTTGCGACCAGTCTGATGGCGGAAGCGCTTCCCAACAACGAGCGCGTTATTCGTGCGGTTAAAGAAGTAATGTACAAATTCTGATCAGAACAGATCTTCTTTCAGCCAATCGATTGCTTCGGCATCATTCCTGAAAATTTTGGAGGATATTGGCGGACGGTGAAGAATAAAATACGTTTTAACCGTTAAGCGTGTCAAAGCACTACCACTTCCGGGTACCATTGCCATTTTATGGGCAATTTCAGGCAAGGTCTTATTCATAAAGATCTTTGATGCACTATCCACCTTTCGCACATTGCCCACATTCATTAGCAAGGGACTGATTTCTCCTTCCTGAATACTTAGCAAGGCTTTATAATTTTCGAGAAAATCCTCGAACGTGGATGAAAAAAATTCAGGCGGATGATGCAGCAGGACTATGCCATCTGCCCTTTTTCGAATCACTGCATTACGGGTCCTCAGTTCCCGTATAATATCAACTTCTGATCTTTCTTTTGTCATAACCTATGATGTTAGGTAACCTTATCTAAACCCATTTAACCATGAATCAGGCACTCCGGTTTCATTTATTATGCGTGCATCCTATTTTAAGGATAAACGCGGGCAAATCAATGACCAAGCCCCGGTTTCATTTTAGCGCCCATGCTTTATTGCAGAATTGATTATCAATCCCTACTTTTGCCCCCCTCAAAAACCCTAAGAGTTAACACAATCATTTAGTTATGGAGTTTTTACAAGACAATCTGATCTACTTCATCCCGGTAATGGGAATAGTAGGATTAATCGTTATGGCCGTTAAAAGTGCCTGGGTATCCAAGCAGGATGCCGGTGACGGAACCATGCAGGAGCTGGCTGGATACATTGCCAAAGGCGCAATGGCTTTCCTCAGAGCAGAATGGAAAGTGCTTGGTTACTTTGTTGTAATTGCAACATTATTACTGGCCTATTCAGGAACACTGGTTGAACACTCCAGTCCGGTAATCGCCATTGCCTTTGTTATCGGCGCTGTTTTATCTGCACTGGCGGGTTACATCGGTATGCGCATCGCCACACGCTCAAACGTTCGCACCACTCAGGCAGCCCGCACAAGTCTTGCAAAAGCACTTAAAGTTTCTTTTACCGGAGGTACGGTAATGGGCTTGGGAGTTGCAGGATTGGCCGTTCTCGGATTGGGCGGTTTGTTTATCGTCTTCATCATGATGTTCGTTCCTGAAGGTTCAGTCGTTACAGGTCACGAAATGCGTAAAGCTATTGAAGTCCTTACCGGCTTCTCTCTCGGTGCCGAATCCATTGCCCTTTTTGCCCGTGTAGGCGGAGGGATCTATACCAAAGCAGCCGATGTAGGAGCTGACCTCGTAGGAAAAGTTGAAGCAGGAATTCCTGAAGATGATGTGCGCAACCCTGCTACCATTGCCGATAACGTAGGTGATAACGTAGGTGACGTT
>JBKBUQ010000158.1:0-6749 GCA_046289975.1 Flavobacteriales bacterium
GCATTGCCCGCGAAATTCCCGGAATAGTTGCTATCAAGGAGGCTTCGGGCGACCTCAACCAGATCATGGAAATCATTGCCAATCGTCCGGATGGGTTTTTGGTTTACTCCGGCGATGATGCGGTGACGCTTTCAATAATTGCTGCAGGTGGTGATGGATGTATTTCGGTGGTGGCCAATCAGGTGCCTTCCGAGTTTAGCCGTATGATTCATGCTGCATTGGCAAATGATCTTGATCTTGCACGTAACCTCCATTACAGATTGTTGCGTTTGATGAATCTTAATTTTATAGAAAGCAATCCCATTCCGGTGAAAACCTGTTTGTACATGATGGGTTTATTACAAAACGAATTTCGTGCACCAATGATTCCAATGACAAATTCTTCCAACCTGCAGGTATTGCATGAAGAATTGCGTACACTTGGAATAGCATTGAACGATCGTTCAGCGGAATTGATCGCCTGAATTTTAGTAGAACGGAAATAAGATACAGCCATGAATGTGATGAAGTTCGGGGGGACCTCAGTGGGGTCTCCCCAGCGTATGAAAGAAGTTGCCGCAATTATTGATCGCGGCGAAAAAGTAGTGGTCGTTCTATCGGCCGTTTCGGGAACCACAAATAAGCTGGTGGATATTGGTCACGCCTATTCCTCCAATGAAAGGCAAAAAGCCTTGGACATCATTGATGCGCTTCAGTCTTCCTATTCCGTTTTTCTCGATGAATTGTTTTCTACAGCCGAAGGAAAGGCAGCAGGCACTGAAATTATTCAGAATCATTTTGAACTCTTGCGTTCTTTTTCGCGAAATGGTTTTGGTGTTCGTCAGTACAAAGAAATTCTTGCGCAGGGTGAAATGATCTCTACTCAGTTGTTTTTTCAATACATGAAAGAATGCGGTAAAGATGCTGTGTTGATGAATGCCCTGGATTTTATGCGTATCGATGAAGATGGTGAACCTGTAATGGAACAGATCAAACGTTCTCTTGAACAATTGCTCAGCCAAAACACAGCACGTTTCATCATTACTCAGGGCTTCATTTGCAGGAATCCTCTCGGAGAAATTGATAACCTCAAACGTGGAGGCAGTGATTATTCTGCTTCTCTGATCGGAGCTGCTATTGGAGCGGATGAGATACAGATTTGGACAGACATTGATGGAATGCACAATAACGATCCCCGTATTGTGGAGGGTACATTTCCGGTTCGACAATTATCGTTCGACGAAGCTGCTGAGCTTGCCTATTTTGGTGCGAAAATTTTGCATCCCAGTAGTGTAAATCCTGCCAGGTCTGCAGGAATTCCGGTGCGATTGAAAAATACCATGAAGCCGGATGCTCCCGGAACACTTATTGCTGAACATGCTTCTGAACCGGGAACCATTAAAGCAATCGCTGCAAAAGATGGAATCATCGCAATACGTATTGTCTCCAACAGAATGTTTCTGGCGTATGGGTTTTTACGAAGGGTGTTTGAAATATTTGAACGCTATAAAACACCTATCGATATGATCACAACATCCGAAGTTGCAGTATCACTCACCATCGATCAGGATGCAAATCTTGATCAAATTCTCTCTGAGTTAAATGAAATTGCTTCAGTAGAGATTGATCGTAATCTGAGTATTGTTTGTGTAGTTGGCGATAATCTCGAGAGTGAAAGCGGATTTGCCGGGAGAATTTTGGCAGGATTACAGGATTTGCCTGTGCGTATGGTTTCTTGCGGCGGATCAAAAAACAATGTGTCTTTGCTTATCGCATCTGCTAATAAAAATCATGCACTCAATTTATTGAATACTGCATTGTTCACTAAAGTCACCGCATGATGTTTAGCAAAAAACTCACCACGGCTTTTGCGGAACTACGCACGCCTTTCTATTATTACGATCTCGACTTGCTTGAAACGACACTTCAGGTCCTCAGCAAGGAATCTGATAAATATGGTTTTCATGTTCATTATGCATTTAAAGCAAATTGTAACGATTCTGTTTTACAAACTATTCTTCGTTCCGGCTTAGGCGCAGATTGCGTTAGTGGCGGAGAGGTGCAAAAAGCATTGGACGCCGGATTCCCCGGGAGTCGCATTGTATTTGCAGGTGTTGGTAAAACGGATGAAGAAATTGAACTGGGAATTGATGCTTCCATTTTTTGTTTCAACTGCGAATCTGTTCCTGAATTGCAAATCATTCAGGAAATTGCTGAACGGAAAGGAAAAAAAGTGGATGTGGCATTACGCATCAATCCCAATGTAAATGCCAACACGCACAAGTATATTACAACAGGACTGGAAGAAAATAAATTCGGAATCAGCATTTCTCAATTGCCGGATGTACTCGAAGTTCTTGCAGAATGTGCGAATTTACGTTTGGCAGGAATTCACTTTCATATTGGCTCGCAAATCACTGATCTCACTTCGTTCAGGAATTTGTGTACGCGGATAAATGAAATTCAGCAATGGTTTCGTTCACGAAATATTTCCCTTGAACACATCAATGTTGGAGGTGGACTCGGTGTCGATTATTACGCTCCGGATGAAAAGCCTATTGCCGAATTCGCAGCTTATTTCTCCTTGTTCAATGAGTTTCTCGAACTGAATCCGGGTCAGCAGGTGCATTTCGAATTGGGAAGGGCCATTGTCGCACAATGTGGTTCGCTTATTACGAAAGTACTTTATGTAAAGAACGGCCTGAATACCGATTTTGCAATTGTCGATGCCGGTATGACGGAGTTAATCCGTCCTGCATTGTACCAGTCGTACCACAAAATTGAAAACATCAGCGGCCAATTGCGAAATGATAAATTGGCTTACTACGATGTTGTAGGGCCTGTTTGTGAATCGTCGGATTGTTTTGGAAAGCGTGTCGAGTTGCCCTCAACAAAAAGAGGCGATTTATTTGCAATCCGAACTGCAGGTGCTTACGGAGAAGTAATGGCTTCGAATTACAACCTTAGGGGAAGAGTAAGGACTTTTACTTCCGCAGATTTACTAAAGGAAAAAGCCTGATCAGAATGCCCAGTTGAATCCGAGTGTAGGGATAATGGGTAACTGATACACACGCTGACCGGTAACGCGCTCTACGTAGAAAATATTTCTTCTGTTGTAGATATTGGTTGCCGATGCGATAAGTTCCAGTTTCGAAGTGATTTTCGTTTCGTCGGGTTTTCCTTCTTCAGTTGCTTTCTTCACTTTCTTGAATTCGAAGCGACGTTTAAATGTAATGTCGAAACGGTGGTAATCACTTAGACGTGCTGAGTTTAGTGAACTGTAAATGATTGAAAGATCATTCGAGTTGGCAGTGGTGTAATCTGTATTTACATCAAGGAAATTCACGTTCATGTAATATCCTCCTGTTGGAGTAAATGGTAATCCGGAACCGTAATTCCAACGTGCGTTAACTTCCCATAAATCTTCTTTGCCAATTAACTGGGTAAAGACCATGTTGATGTTGTGACGACGATCGAAAATCGGGGCATAGGTTTGAATTCCATCCCAGCGGGTTACTTTTCCTAAGGAGTATACAACCCATAAATACGTTTTTTTGGTATTGAACTTCGAAACAAAATCCACACCGTATGCGCGGCCGGTTTCAACGATATAATCTTTTTTAAGGATATCAGGCTTTGTTGCGTCGTCGGAATTGTAAATTTTATTACGGTTGATGTTGGTTAATTGTGTAAAGTCTTTGAGGTATCCTTCCACATTAAATGTCAGGTATTTGTTGAGGTCATATTCAACACCGAAAATATAGTGATTGGCCTTTTGCAAGGGGTGTTTGCGATCAACAACATTTCCTTTTTCATCAACGTATTGTTTCGGAAGATCTTCGCTTCCGCTGAGGAAACCATAAAAGAGATTCACCACATCGCGGTCGGAATTCGCTGCAATGAGGTTCTGAGAATACACACCGGCAGCTGCCTTAAAACGAATATCTTCTGTTAAATTGAACTTAGCTCCAATACGGGGTTCCGGCGAAAAAGATGCAAGGGATGCATAATACATCATTCGTAAACTGGGTTCCAGTAACAAACGTCCGCGCGAAAGTTTGTAACTGACATAAGCGCCGATTTGTGTTGTGTTTTGCTCCTGACGGATCTCGCGGTTCAATGCATTGTACGTAATGAAGTCAGTAGTGAATCCTTCTACTTCTACACCGTATTTTACTTCGTCCAGTTTTAGGAAATACTTAAAGTCAAAACCAAGATTGAATCCGTTTACTTCACTACTTCTTAAAGGAGAAATTTTGTCGTCAAGTGTAATCCTGTAATTGGAAAAAGAAAAATCACCGGAAATGAGGACCGGATTTCCCTCAGGAACCAGTACAAAGTTTGATCCTACACCAAAGGCATTCCATTTTAAATCAGAAACAGCCTGGTATTTTACACTATCAGCGAAATTGAAAGCGAAAAGATTCAGCTTCGAACCGTTGCTACCATTAAAGGATAACTTTCCATAGATATCCGTAAAATTAAATGGCAGTCCTGCTGTGTCAACATACTTATAAAGAATCTTGGACGTCTGAGCAAGGTAGGATGTCTTGGTAGAAATTAAATACGAAGCTGTTGATCCTCCCGGTTTTTTAGCTTTTTTAAGCGGACCTTCAAGCATAAGTTTTGCTCCAAACGGACTCGCGGCTACTTTACCTTCAAACTTATTTTTGTTTCCGTCTCTTGTAGTTATGTCCATTACAGATGAAATTCTTCCGCCATATTCTGCGTTAAATCCTCCGGTGTAAATATCAGCTGTGCGAATGATATCGGTGTCAAAAACAGAAAAGAAACCAATGGAGTGGAATGGATTGTAAATGGTCATTCCATCAAGCAGAACTTTGTTTTGAATGGGAGCACCACCACGAACATACAGTTGTCCGCCTTGGTCACCGGTTGTTACAACTCCTGGTACTGTTTGAAAATAAGTTGCGATATCTGATTCCCCGCCAATGGTGGGAACAGCATTGATTTCCTTCCGCGTGGCCTTAATCGCCGACATTTTAATTGCGGTAAGGGACTCTTGTTTTTCGGCATTCACTTCAATCTCTGCAAGTTCTGTTCCTTCAGTCAAAAGGAATTTTTTATTAAAGATTTCGCCCGCCTTTAAGGTTATTTCTTCCTGAATAGGTTGATAACCAACAAACGAAATGATAATAGTGTAAGTGCCGGAGGTAACTTTCGAAATCTGGAAGAAACCATTTCCATCTGCGGATGCGCCTAAACCAGTGCCTTTTAACAGAATATTGGCATAGCTGATAGGTTCTCCGGTTGCCTTATCGTAAACAAAACCACGAATGGTTGCTGTTTGAGCAAATAGGGCTGAGGAAATCAGCATGAATACGATTAATAGCGTGGAGCGTAAAGAGTAGATCATGGCGTATTTAGGAAAGCGACGAAATTAACAATATTCTTCAAGGTGTCAGGACAATTCGCTCTTCAATTTGGGAAAGGTAGGAGGACTGGCTTTTGCGGTAAAGGTGGGGGAGTAATGAACAGGGGCACTGTTCAAATCATTTTTTCGGTTTTTTGCTTTTTGTATTGTTGCAGGACTTACTTTTGAGCGTTATTTAAAATCAATCTAAATAAACATGGTGCGGGTTGTGATTGCTGATAGTAATGAGCTTATCCGGATTGGACTTCGTACCATTCTGGAGCGACAACCTGATGTGGAAGTGGTGGAAGAGGCCATTAACAGAGATGCACTTAAAGAAGCCATCATCCGCTTTGAGCCTGATGTTGTTCTGATCGATCATTCAAGTCCAGGATTTTCAATTGATTGTGTTCCTGAAATTTTGCAGCACAATAAAAAGGTAAGGTTTGTCGCAATTACGCAAAACCACACTGCCAAAACCATCGAAAATGCATTGAAGTCGGGGATCAGCAGTTATATCAAAAAGGACTGCGACATGATGGAGATTGTTGATTCTGTTACGGAAACCGCACGAGGGAAAAAGTTTTTCTGTGGTACCATTCTCGAAATGCTGCGAGAAGAAGGAATAGATCTTGATCAGATCGGAGCTGAACCATTGAGTTGTGCCCCGGTATCACTGAGTGATCGCGAAATGGAAATTATCGGATTGATTGCGGAAGGATATACCAATCAGCAAATCGCTGATAAATTGTTTTTGTCGAGCCATACCATTAACACGCACCGAAAAAATATAATGGCAAAACTGGGAATCAACAATACCGCAGGAATTGTGATTTATGCTGTTAAATGCAATCTTGTTTCACCCAATAAATATTTGTTTTCTGCCCAGAATTGATGTTTGGTTAGGTTTGAAAAGAAAAGCCCCGGGATTTCCCGGGGCTATTTTTATTGAAGGTGAATGAAGTTATTGTTTGATGATGCGGGTTGCCATTTTACTGGATGTTCCGCTTACCACAACCTGATAGAGTCCGTTAGATGCAGTATTCATATCGATCGTGTAGTTGTTGAGTCCGTTTACCACATTAATTTCACGGCTGACGATCAATTTCCCTGAAAGGTCGAATACACGAACAGTTACTGTTTTTTCATGGTGAATATCCATTGCAAGATTGAATAATCCAGCCGAAGGATTAGGATAAACACTCATGTTTCCAAGGATGTTGTTTTCATTAACGCTGTTATCATTGGGCGCAACAACAGTACCACGGTTAGATCGTGTTGAATTGTGGTTGATCGCACGGGTAGATACACAAGCAGTTGGTGAATAAACTTCAATAAAATATTCAGAAGAATCGACGCTTGGAGGAGTTAGATCGGTATAGGTAAATACGGTGGA
>JBKBUQ010000015.1:0-19805 GCA_046289975.1 Flavobacteriales bacterium
GCGAATCATTGGTTGATGCAATTCGCCGTGCAACTGATTTAATGCTTGCCGGTAAAGTTGCAGTAGTTGCAGGTTATGGCGACGTTGGAAAAGGTTCAGCGCAATCACTCAGCTCACAGGGTGTTCGTGTTATTGTTACTGAGATAGATCCTATCTGTGCGCTTCAGGCGGCAATGGATGGTTATCAGGTTTTGAAAATGGATAATGCAGTGAAAATTGCCGATATTATAGTTACTGCAACAGGAAACAAAAATATCGTTTGCGATCGCCATTTCAAGGCAATGAAGCACAATGCAATTGTTTGTAACATCGGTCACTTCGATAATGAAATCGATATGGCTTGGCTGAACAGCAATTACGGCAAAACCAAAGATGTTATTAAACCTCAGGTGGATAAGTACACTTTGGATGGGAAAGACATCATCGTATTGGCAGAAGGTCGCTTGGTGAATCTTGGCTGCGCTACCGGGCACCCTTCATTTGTAATGTCCAACTCCTTTACCAACCAAACATTGGCGCAATTGGAGCTTTGGACAAACTCAAAAGCTTACGAAAACAAAGTTTATACTTTGCCTAAACATCTTGATGAAAAAGTTGCACGACTCCACCTTGCAAAAATCGGTGTTGAGCTCGAAACACTTTCAAAAGAACAAGCTGATTATATCGGCGTTAAGGTTGAAGGACCTTTCAAAACAGATCAATACCGTTATTAATCGGTCCACAAAAATAAAAAGCCCCTCTCGAAGGGGCTTTTTTGTTTTCATTGCTTTTAGTTGTAAATCCTAAGGATAGAAAGTCCATCCCAGTAAACCAGATATTGTTTTAGCGGTCGGGAGGCGGGTCCTTGAGATACAC
The DNA here is from genome assembly GCA_046289975.1 of Flavobacteriales bacterium. GTDB lineage: Bacteria > Bacteroidota > Bacteroidia > Flavobacteriales_D > UBA2798 > UBA2798. Next base: position 856 of record JBKBUQ010000015.1, read on the forward strand.
TGCCATCGGTCATTACAAACGCAGATCCGCAACAAGCATCACGTGCAACAATGTTGCTGCTGGTGTCAACAGCAATCTTCCCGCAAGGATTGGCAGGTTCCCAGGGGCAATGTCTGTCGTAAGCCATGAATTCGTCCTGACTCCTTCTGTATACCAGAATTCCTCTTGATCCCCCTTCAAAATACATCCATCCACCGATAGCCTGAAGATTAAAATATCCAGGGTTATTGATGTTTACCGAAATATCCACCAAAACATCAGGAATACGGTCATCATCCTTTCTGCAGGAGAACAGAAGGCAGGCCAGAAATGTGAAAAAGAGCGCTGATTTTTTCATTACATTCGAAACAACATACCATAAAGATACGCAAGATGACACGATTTATTCTCAGAATGGTCATGATCCTGTTCATTTCAGGAAGCGCAGGACTGGTGCAGGCTCAGGAAAAGGGCGGTGGCGGACAAGAACCGGTAAACAAGCATTATGAGAAAAAGAAAAGGCAACGTGAAAAGCAGAACGAAAAAGCCAAAAAAGATGAACAAAAGCGACACGAGCAAATCCAGGATAAAAAAACCCGTAAACGCATGAAAAAGAACAGGAAAAAGGCCGAGCGTTTGAAAAAAAACAAGCGTGAACCCTTTTTTCAACGGGTATTCAGAAAAAAATAATGCGGTTCAGACTTGTATAGAATTGACCTTTTTTGAATATTCAAAACCTGAAACCTGCCGTAAACAGGAGTAAATTTGAACAATCAAGACCCCAACAAGGGAAGATTTCCGAAAAAAACGATAATACATGGAAATCGGCCGTTGCTTAAATGGGACTTGCTGCGGGATATATAATTTCTATATTTACGGCCTTTGTTGCGATAAACGAATAACAACTTGAACGTATGCTTAGAAAACTGAGCTTGATACTGGTGTTCGCTTTTGGTTCCGTAGTTTCCTACGGACAAGGCCAAGGAACCCTGCAAGGAAAAATCAAGGACAAAGCCACCGGTGAGCCGCTGGCGTTTGTGAACCTGGTCATCGAACAGAATGGTGTTCGACAAGGAGGAACCTCCTCCGATTTTGACGGTAACTATAAGGTAGCCTCCATAACCCCCGGTACCTATACGGTTAAAGCCATGTATGTGGGTTATAACCCCTATGTAATCTCGGGAGTTGTTGTCAGCTCTAACAAAATTACCTTCCTCGATATTCAAATGGAATCCGGTGATGTTACGCTTGAGGAGGTAACCGTAATCGAATACGCAGTTCCCCTTATTGATAAAGATGGTGGTGCTTCAGGTGCAACCGTAACGCGTGATGATATTGCACGTATGCCGGGTCGTTCTGCAACTTCCATTGCACAAACTGTTGGAGGTGTATTCTCCCAGGAAGGAAGTGGTGATCTTTCGATTCGTGGTTCACGTTCTGATGCCAGCTATTACTTTATTGATGGTATCAAAGTTCGTGGTTCTACCGGTCTTCCAAAGGCTGCAATTGAAGAGGTATCTGTAATCACAGGTGGACTTCCGGCTAACTACGGGGATGCTACAGGTGGTGTGATTTCCATTACCACACGTGGTGCCTCAAAAGATTTCTTTGGAGGTATCGATTACCTGACTTCAGGTTTTCATTTTGGAGGAAATAGTCCTTATACCGGTAAAAACGTTGGTCTTGACCGCTATGCCTACAACCTTATTGAAGGATCGCTCTCAGGTCCGCTTTGGGTTAAAAAGGATTCTACTGGTAAAAAGATGAAGCCCATTCTTGGTTTCTTTGCTTCAGTAAACTATACAAACATTCACGATACCCGTCCTTTCTTTACTGATCAATACGTGATAAAGGAAGACAAACGAGAGGAATTGCTGAACGCACCACTTCGTCCTACCGGATCAGGATTCGGAACATTCTACAACACCGACTTCCTTCGCTCTTCCGACTTCCAAAAAGTACGTTACCGCCAGAACGCCCAAAATCGAGGCTTCACCGGTTCCGGTAAAATCGATGTGAATTTGGGTCCACTCATTAACCTCACTTTTGGAGGTTCTTTCGATTACAATGCCAATAATGCATATGACTATAACAATATGTTGTTCAACACTGAGAACAATGGTCAGATTGCAAACACTACCTGGCGTATTTACGGGCGCTTTACCCAGCGCTTTGCTTCAGCTCAAGGAAAAGAAGGTGAAAAAAGCTCTTCAGTAATTAAGAATGCCTATTATTCTGTAATGGTCGATTATTCTAAATTCAAACAAACGGTTCAGGATGCGAATCACAAAGACCGTTTGTTTAACTACGGTTATGTAGGTCAGTTCACGACCTATCGTGAGCGTTCTTATGAGTTCGGAATATACAATGGTTCACCAGCAAGGATCCATAATGGTTTCCGCGATACTTTGGTTACCTTCTCTCCTTATTATTTAGACCCCGAAACCCAGGAACAAATTAATATTAATCCAGACCTGGCTGCGATAACAAATCAGTATTATCAGCTTTATACCAATCCGGTTGGAAATTATCAGAACCTTGTTCAGATTCAGTCTGCAAACGCATTGCGTAACGGTGACCAGCCACAATCGGTTTATAACCTTTGGACTAACATCGGTCAACAGTACAACAGTTATGGTCAAACCAATAATTCACAGTTCCGTATTACGGCATCAGGAAACGCAGATATCGGAAACCATGCTGTATCACTTGGTTTTGAATATGAGCAACGTGATGACCGTGCATTCAATGTTTCGCCGATTGGACTTTGGACGATTGGCCGTCAGCTAGCAAACGGGCATACCGCTGAGTTAGATGTTAATAATCCTTCGCTCACGTATTTTGGTTCAGTGTTATCTGTAGACTATGAGCCGCTCAATTCCTCACCCGGCGAGTACGATAATTTTGACGATATCGAATCACAATCGTTTTTTGATTACAACATCAGAAAGAATCTGGGATTGAATACCGACGGTGTGGACTTTTTAGATATCGATGCCTATAATCCCGCATTCTTCCAGTTGGGATGGTTCTCTGCCAATGAACTTCTTAATAATGGTAATAATTACGTTTCTTATTACGGTTATTCTTACTCAGGAGAGAGACAAACAGAGCGAGTTTCTTTTGAAGATTTCTTTACAGCTCGCGATGAATTCGGAAATAAAACGCGTCCAATTGCACCGTTCCAGCCTATTTATGTGGCAGGATATATAATGGATAAGTTTGCGTTCGACGATTTGATCTTTAACGTGGGTCTCCGCGTTGACCGTTTTGACGCAAACCAAAACGTACTTCAGGATCGCTACTTGTTGTATCAGGCAAAAACGGTAAAAGAAGTAAATGCACAAAATGAGTTTGGTGCCGATCACCCTACTAACATGGGAGATGATTATGTAGTTTATGTAAATACAGTTGAGAACCCAACAGCTATTACCGGTTACCGTGATGGAAGAAACTGGTACAACTCTCAAGGTGAGCAGGTTGCTGACCCAACGGTACTCTTTGGTCCAAATGGAATTGCACCTTACCTGGTGAATCCAAACGCATCCAAGGAGAAAGACTCTGAAATTCCAAAAGCATTCCGTGACTACAAACCACAGATTAATGTGATGCCACGTGTTGCTTTCTCGTTCCCGATCAGTGACGAGGCGCTATTCTTTGCTCACTATGATGTATTGACTAAGCGTCCAACTACTGGAAATCGTTTGGATATTTTGGATTATTATTTCATGGATGTTCGCAACGTTGTTGTAAACAACCCTGATCTAATGCCTGAAAAGACGATCGACTATGAGTTGGGTTATCAGCAAGTACTCACCAAGAGTTCTTCATTGAAAATTTCCGCTTTCTATCGTGAGCTTCGTAACCAGGTTGCCTTGATCAATGTAACAGGTGCTTATCCGCGTACTTATCGTACATATGGTAACCTTGACTTTGGTACAATTAAAGGTCTTACTCTTACGTATGACTTGCGCAGAACCGGAAATATGTCCATTCGTATGTCCTACACACTACAGTTCGCAGAAGGAACCGGTTCTGATGCCAATTCAGCATTGAATCTTGTAAATTCAGGACAACCTAACCTTAGAACTATTTATCCTTTCGAATACGATCAGCGTCACGCTCTCACAGGTGTTGTTGATTACCGTTATGGAGAAGGAAAACATTACAAAGGTCCAAAAATTGGCGGGAAAAACATTCTTGAAAACACCGGCGCTAACGTTGTATTGAACGTTGGTTCAGGAACGCCTTACAGTGCTCAGCAGTTTGTAACCCCACAATCATTTATCAGTGGCGGATCTGCGGCATCGCTTGCTGGTCAGGTCAACGGTTCAAGAAAGCCGGGGCAGTTCCGTATGGACATGCAGATCGACCGTAATTTCACATTGAAGTTTGGCAAAGAGGATAAAAAGAAAGAAGCAAATCTGAATATCTATCTGCAGGTTAACAATGTATTGAATACGAGAAATATCTTAAATGTGTACGGAGCAACCGGTAATGCCAATGACGATGGATATTTATCAGAAGCACGTTACCAGAATGCTATCGCACAGGTAAACTCTGAACAGTCTTATAGAGAGTACTATGCATGGAAAACAAACAATCCTTACAACTACGGCTTACCTAGAACAATTCGTTTAGGGATTAAGTTCGACTTCTAAAGATGATTCAACGAATGATTAAGCGATCGACTATGAATAGGAAAGGGATAATGCGACTTGGAACAGGGCTTGTTCTGGGTCTGTTGGCAACCAGCCAGCTTCGTGCAGAAATTGACCCGGCTTTGCGAAATGCAAGCGGTTCAACTACCGGCATGCAACAAAGAGCTGCAGGTTGCGCTCCTGCAACAGCCTTAACAAAACTGGAGTTCAACAACGTGAGCGCTATTATTGAAACAGGTGGAAACATGTGGCAGGATCGTGCTCAAGGCTTCTCTGCTTACGAAGTACCAAAAGGGTCACGTTTACGAGTAATGTTTGCGGGTGCACTTTGGTTGGGCGGAAAAGACTTTAACGACCAGCTTAAAGTGGCAGCAGTAACTTTCCGTCAGGGCAACGACTTTTGGCCCGGTCCTCTTTTAACGGATGGTACAGCAGAAGTTGATCAGGCTACTTGCTTGACCTACGACAAGTTCTTTGTAACCCTGCGTCAGGACATCGTAACCTTTGTTGCTTATACTGAATGTATTCAGTCAGGTGCACCAAATTGCGGCGATTTATTCCCCGGGTATACTGTGCCGCGTTCAATCCTCGAATGGCCTGGAAATAATTCTGCTGCCGGATACGATTTCAATCTTGCTCCTTATAAAGACGTAAATAACGATGGTATTTATAATCCCGGTGACGGTGACTATCCTTGGTACGATATCAAGAAGGAACTTGCCTGTGGAAATGACCGTACTGTAACTCTTTATGGTGACCAAAATTTCTGGTGGGTGTTTAACGATAAAGGAAACATTCACACTGAAACCGGAGCTGATCCGATTGGTATGGAAATACGTGCTCAGGCATTTGCTTTCTCAACCAACGATGAGGTGAATGATATGACATTCTACAACTATGAACTTTACAACCGCGGAACACAAACATTATTCAATACTTACTTTGGTCAGTGGTGTGACCCCGACGTAGGTTTCTCTGAAGATGACTTTGTGGGTTGCGATGTTCAACGTGGATTGGGTTACGCTTATAATGGAGATGCATTCGATGATGCAGGTCAAGGTCAATCAGGTTATGGTGCTAATCCACCGGCTGTTGGAATAGACTTCTTCCAGGGCCCTTTCCAAGATAACGACAATATCGACAACCCTCTTACCATTAATATTTCTGATGCTATCGACAGCCTTGGAATTCCTTACAAAGGTATCGGTATCGGTTACGGAGACGGAGTAGTTGACAACGAGCGTTTTGGTATGCGTAAATTCCTTTATTACTTCCGTTCTGACCAGACCAATGTAAATGCTCAGAAAGAACCTAATAACGCAAACGATTTCTACCGCTATCTGCAAGGTATATGGTTAGATGGTACCCCATTCTATTTTGGGGGTACAGCTCACCAATCGTCTGCAGGTGCACAGGCCAATGGCTTAGTTCGTTGTGATTTCATGTTCCCCGGAAATTCAGATCCTTACTTGTTCGGAACCTTAGGAGTACCTGTTGCCAATGCAAGTTCATGGACAGAATTTAATGAAGGAAATACTCCTGCCGACCGTCGCTTTATGCAGTCAGCCGGTCCGTTTACTCTTACACCAGGACAAAAGAATAACATTACTGTAGGTGTAGTTTATGCACGTGCAACAACCGGAAATTCATATGCATCTGTAGGAAAACTTCAACTTGCAGATGATAAAGCACAGGCACTTTTTGACAACTGCTTTAAGATCCTTGACGCACCTGATGCGCCTGACCTTACTATTCAGGAATTGGACAGGGGTGTTGTTTTATATCTTACTAATCCCAATAGCTCTAACAATGTAGGCGAGGCCTATGTGGAGAAGGATCCTTTTATTGTATTGCCATTTGTGCTTGAAAATGGAGACTCTACTGCAACATTCTCAGATGCAAAAAGAGATAGTTTGTCCTCTTATCGATTCCAGGGTTACAAGATCTACCAATTGAAAGATGCTACCGTTTCATCTTCTGACCTCACGGATCCAGATAAAGCGCGTATTGTTGCACAGTGTGATATTAAAGATGGAGTTGGTCGCCTTGTGAATTTCATTAAGGATGAGGACCTCAATTATGATGTACCCACTATGATGGTTGAAGGTGCTGACAAAGGGATTTTCCATTCGCTTTACCTTGAAAACGATGCATTTACTCAGAAACGTCTTGTAAACCATAAGACCTATTATTATATGGCTGTTGCTTATGCTTATAATAACTACAAAACGTTTGATCCTTACGATGCTACAAAATTGGATGGTCAAAAGAAGCCGTACATTGAGAGTCGTAAATCAGTAACCGGGGCTATTCGTGCGGTATCTGCAATTCCTCACATTCCCGTTCCTGAAACTGCAGGAACCAATCAGGTTGCCAAATACGGCGATGGACCTGAAATCACAAGAATAGAAGGAGCACAGAATGGTTCATTATTCCTTGATCTGACCGCTGAGTCTGAGAACTTCATTGTTCAGAATTTTAAAATGGCCACACCAACCTATCAAGCTGGCCGTGGTCCGATTAATGTGAAAGTAATTGACCCGCTTAATGTAAAACCCGGAAGCTTCGTCCTGGAATTCCTTCCTGATGCTACAGGTGGTTTGGTTGCAAGTAACTGGAGATTGAAAGCTGCTCAGGCAATGACAATCAATGGAACTGCTTATGCGATAAATGACGTAGTTGTTAGTTCAGCTTCCACGATACGAATCAATAACGAACAGCTAATTCCGGAACTTGGAATTTCAATTTCAATTGAACAGTATAAATACACAGTCATAAGCGGAAGTCAGCAGTATACCGAGCCTATTTCTGGGGAGATTTTCTTTGCTGACTCTTCTAAGCGTTGGTTGGTAGGTGTTGCTGATGGAGAAGGAAGCGGACCACAGAACTGGTTGCGTGCAGGAACCCAATACGTGGCTTGTGATGCGGGGTCCTACCCTGATCCACAGAATGACCCTTGTAATTACAACGACTATCAAGGTTTGGATAATTCTGAATCGTATGAAAACCTTGCCGGCGGCACCTGGGGGCCTTATCGCTTATGTGCGGCATCTATTAACTCAGGAGGAGTTGAGTTCCCTGCAGCAACAGCAGTAGGTTCTGGATATGCAGGTACTGTGGGAACACTTGGTTCTGCTGCTTCATTGCATACTTTGCCGAATGTTGATATTGTCTTTACTTCCGATATGTCGAAATGGACGCGTTGTCCTGTTCTTGAGATGCAGGAATCATCTGCTTTGGCTCAAGGTGCTCGTACGAAACAAAAGATGCGTGCGGCTCAGTCAGTAGATAAATTCGGAAATCCGGACGGTACCGGAACCGGTATGGGATGGTTCCCAGGATATGCGATTGATGTTGCTACCGGTGAGCGTTTGAACATGGCGTTTGGGGAAGATAGTTGGTTGGGGGTTGATAATGGCCGTGATATGAAGTTCAATCCAACCAATCGTTTGTATTCGAATTTGGGGGATCCGATTTTTGGTGGAAAACATTATGTATATGTGTTTACTAACCAAGATCGTGAAATTCCGTTTGCTGATCGTATGCCTGCATATGACGGAGGATCATATATTCAGGCAAAACTTTCATCTGGAACTTCTGCAAACGAACTGCGTGTATGGAGGTCATGCGTATGGGTAGGTATGCCATTGCTTGCCTCCGGATTCACTTTTAATGATCCGCGTAATATTCCAACCGAAGCACGTGTGAAACTGCGTGTAAAGAGAATGTATGAGGCGTACTCAACCAATAACGCAGAGTATCTTCCTGATACAACATCAGCAACCAATGGCTGGAGACCTAAGTACCGTTTTTCACTGGATAACCTTGCTACACAAACGTATCTAACAACAGATGAGATTAAGGATTCTATTCTTAGCCTGATTAATATCGTTCCAAATCCTTACTATGCTGTGAGTGATTATGAAACAGGTCGCTTAGATACACGTGTTAAGGTTACCAATCTTCCTGAGCGTGCTACAATAAGAATTTACAATGTATCAGGTCAATTGATCAGAACCTACACCAAAGATTCTCCAATCACATCACTTGATTGGGATCTGAAAAATCAGGCAGGTATACCAATAGCAAGTGGTATTTACATTGTGCATATTGAAGTACCTGAAGTTGGTGAAAAGATTTTGAAATGGTTTGGAGCAATGCGTCCACCGGATCTTCAAAACTTCTGATGCGATCAAAACAAGAATTATCTCTAATGAGCAGATGAACATGAAAAACACCATCATAACAGCAATAGCTTTTGTTACAGGACTGGGTACTTTAACAATAGCAAACGCAGGGAACGAAGACCGCGTTGGTAGTGCAGGAGCTTCTGAACTACTGATCAATCCTTGGGCACGCAGTGCCACTTGGGGAAGTGCAGGTATTTCGAGTGTAACCGGAATCGAAGCAACATTTATGAATGTTGCTGGTTTAGCTATGACAAAAAAGACAGAAGTCAATTTTGTCAGCAGCAACTGGTTAACCGGTTCCGGAATTCGTATGAACCAGGCAGGTTTGGCTCAGCGAGTAGGTGAAACAAGTGTAATTGGTTTAACCTTCAATTCTATGACTTTTGGAGAGATACCCATTACAACTGTGGATATCCCTGAAGGAGGAATAGGTACTTTTTCACCGCGCTACTTCAATATTGGGTTTTCCTACGCGAAAGAATTCTCCAATTCGATTTATGGTGGACTTACCGTAAAAGCCCTTTCTGAGTCCATTGCAAATCTAAAAGGCTCAGGCGTTTGTTTTGATGCCGGTATTCGTTACGTGACAGGAGAAAAGATCAGATTAAGTTTGGAATAAACCTTAAAAACGTTGGTCCTCCAATGAAGTATTCAGGGGATGGATTTTCGTACCTGGTTACGCTTAGTAACGGCCTGCAAATGACCACAGAACAACGTTCAGCTCGTTTCGAAATCCCTTCACAGGTTAACATTGGCGCTTCTTACGATTTCCTTTTCGGAGAGCAGCATAAGTTGATATTGGCAGGAACATTTACTTCTAATTCATTTTCTAAGGATAACTGGAGATTTGGTGCTGATTACACATTTACTGCAAAGAAGGCTACATTTAGTGGTCGTGCCGGTTATGTGTACGAAAAGGGAATGATGAGCAGTGAGCTAGGTGTTCGTTCCACTGCATTTACCGGACCAACAGCAGGTGTTTCTGTAGACCTGGTAACCGGAGAGAAGGGCAACCACATTGCCTTGGATTACGGATTCCTTTCTACAAACCCATTTGGAGGTGTTCACATGATTGGTATTCGTTTCGAGATCAACTGATAATTTTTCCTTATTTTTGTTAACGGAAATCCCCACCCAATGGGGATTTCCGTTTTTTATTATCAACATGAAGTATTATGGCACAGATCACTTATCTGACCAAGGTAGGTTTACAAAAGCTAAAGGATGATCTCAAGGAGTTGAAAACTGTTGAGCGCCCCAAAATTTCAGCGCAGATTGCAGAAGCAAGGGATAAAGGGGATCTGTCGGAGAATGCCGAATACGACGCTGCCAAAGAAGCACAGGGCCTCCTTGAAATGAAGATCGCCAAAATGGAAGATCTTATCGCAAACAGTCGTTTGATTGATGAGAGTCAGGTCGACACTTCAAAAGTTTTTATCCTTACCAAAGTGAAAATTAAGAATCAGTCCAACGGAGCGATTTTTAACTATATGCTCGTTGCAGAAAATGAAGCCAATCTTAAAGATGGTAAGATATCTGTCGATTCACCTATTGGTAAAGGTTTGATGGGCCATGAGGTTGGGGATATTGCTGAGGTGAAAACGCCTGCAGGAGTAATGAAGTTTGAAATCCTGGAAATCTCCCGTTAATGTCATCAGTTTTTTCTAAAATCATTGCAGGACAAATACCCTGTCATAAGATTGCAGAGAACGATCATTTTATTGCTTTTCTTGATGTGTCACCTTTGGTGCGTGGCCATGTATTGGTAGTTCCAAAAAAGGAGACCGATTATATTTTTGATCTTTCGGAAGAGGAACTCTCGAAAATTCTGGGTTTTGCCAAGGGAGTCGCCGCGAAAATTCGTAAGGCTATTCCATGCGAGCGGATAGGAGTTTCAGTGATTGGATTGGAAGTACCGCACGCTCATGTGCACCTTGTTCCCATTCGTTCAGCTGATGATTTGAATTTTACGCGTCCCAAACTGAAAATTACTCAGGAAGAGCTTGCTGAGATTGCGAATTTGATCCGGAATTCCTGATCAGGATTTTTTCCGGTTGGGATTTTGTTTTACAAATGCATCCCATCCCGAATAGGATTTCCCGCCACTTAGTGATTTTCTCTGAAAGTAATGACAAACAGCAACTGCCAGCGCATCTGTCGCATCCAGAAATTTAGGTTTGGCCTCGGTTTGAAGCAGCTGTGAGAGCATAGCCGCAACTTGCTCCTTTGACGCACTTCCTTTTCCTGTAATGGATTGTTTGATCTTACTTGGAGAATATTCAACAACAGGAATTTTACGGTGTAATGCAGCTGCAAATGCTACACCTTGTGCTCTACCCAGTTTCAGCATGGATTGTATGTTCTTTCCAAAGAAAGGAGCCTCAACAGCCATTTCATCGGGATGAAAGGTGTCAATTACACGAAGCGTTTCTTCGAGAATGCGTTGAAGTTTGTCCTGTTGGGTTTCCAGTTTTTCCAGGCGGAAAACTCCCATATCCAGTAATTGCATCTTTTTAGATTTCACCAGTAACACACCATAACCCATTATGTTTGTTCCCGGGTCAATTCCAAGTATGATGCGCTCAGAGGGCGCTGGTAAATCCGGATTGTGTGATTGCAGCATTTCATCAAAGATAATTAACCCATTTCCGCGATATTGCGTTCTGAAAAGGAATTTTCCACATTGTGTCGACTTGCATTTTTTCTGTTCTGCTAATTGGAGTAACCGCGCTCTATTGCTTAACCATTAGTTGGTTTTCAATGGGAGTATTACGATTGGTGTCACGTAAAAAACCCAAACAAATATTTGCAGGTAGGGTTTCTGTTATCGTTCCGTTTCGCAATGAGCATATGCGGATAAAGCCCTTATTGGAGAGTTTATCAAAACAACAACTGCAGAATGTAGAATTTATTTTCGTCGACGATCATTCGCAGGATAGCACGGCAGAAGTGATTCATACGTTTGCCTATTCCAACTATTGCATTCTGCCTTCAAACGGGTACGGAAAGAAAAGCGCACTTAGAACCGCCGTTGCCAAGGCAAAAGGGGAAGTATTGTTGTTTACTGATGCCGATTGCATTGTACCTTCCTGCTGGATTGAGGAAATGACACTGCCATTTTCTACTGAAGGTGCAGATCTTGTTGCAGGACCTGTGTCGATTAAAGGCAGAGGATGGTTAGCAGGGATACTATATTGGGATCAGATGGCCTTGGTTGCTTCTTCAGCCGGATCCGGCGCAATGGGTTTTCCGTTTATGTGCAGCGGGGCAAATCTTGCCATTAAGGCAGCATGTTATCCGTGTGAATCCATTTTGGGGGATGAACGGAGTAGTGGAGACGATGTTTTCCTATTGCATCATCTTCAGAGGGAGAAAAAAAATATTCGATTTGTCTGGAATAAAGATGCTTGCGTTTTGACATTGCCCGAATCTTCATGGTTGGCCTTCTTTAAACAGCGAATGCGTTGGGCAGGAAAAGCCAGTGGCTATTCTAACGGAATGGCTGTTTTTGTTTCCTTATTGGTGCTCTTTTGCTCGGCATCACTGTTGTTTGGTGGGCTGCTTTCAGCCATTCATCCTTCGCTTTTGTCCACTCTTCTCATTTGCCTTGGACTCAAGGCAGCATTTGACTTTTTGTTTTTACTTTTGAGCGAAAGGGGTTTGGGACATAGTGGCCGACTTCATTATTTTCTACCCGCTTTCTTTTTTCACGTCCTGTATGTTTTTCCGGTGGCAGTGTTATCGCAACTGGTTCGTGCAGAGTGGAAAAACAGAAAGATTAATTAAGCAATGGCAAGAAAAAAAACAGTTCAAACCAACAAGGAAATTTCGCGATCCCTCTCGGCAATGGCCTGGAAGCGATTGAAGCGAAATTATCCTGCAATGTTTGGATTTTTCGTGATTCTGTTTGCTTGTATTATTGCAATTCTGGGCGCGCTAATTCGGCCGGATAAAACCACAAATGCTGCCAATGCAATTCCTGCAGTAAATACCAAGCCGCCCGGATTCGAGGTGAAGTATTTGCTCGTGCAAAAAAATGACACCATTCATCCAACAACGTTTTTCGATAAGATGTTGTTTGGAGGGGAAGAAAATAAATTCCGTTACGTACCAATTACCGAATTTGAATTTCGCGGTGCTGAAATCAGCGTAAAGGAATATGTTGGCGATGAAGAGAATTCACAGTTCAGACAAATCAGTATTCCCTACTTGCTGGCAGATGTTTTGTATCCACTGCACATGAATAATCGTTATTCGGAAGATGGTCAGGGTAATGTTTCCTTTTATGATATTCACAACAATAAAATAACGCGTTCCATTATCGAAATGCAAAATGAAGTTGAGTCGCGTTGCATTATCGATCAAACCTATTGGCTGGGAACAGACAGGAACGGTAGGGATATGCTCAGTCGACTTATGGCTGGTACGATTGTATCCTTGTCTGTAGGACTTATTTCTGTTTTAATTTCATTGATCATTGGTATTTCGCTGGGTGCAATTGCCGGCTACTTCAGAGGATGGGTGGATGATGTGGTAATGTGGTTGATCAATGTGGTATGGTCAATTCCTACTTTGTTATTGGTAATTGCGGTTACAATAGCGCTGGGAAAAGGATTCTGGCAGGTGTTTGTTGCAGTTGGGCTCACTATGTGGGTTGAAGTTGCAAGAATAGTTCGTGGTCAGGTGCTTTCTATTCGGGAAAAGGAGTTTGTTGAAGCCGGACGTGCTTTAGGATTTCGTGCACCCCGAATTATTTTGCGCCATGTATTGCCTAATGTAATGGGACCGGTAATCGTTATTTCTGCTGCAAATTTTGCGTCTGCTATTTTAATTGAAAGTGGTCTTTCTTTCCTTGGTGTTGGTGTGCAACCTCCAATGCCTTCATGGGGCTCAATGATTGCTCAGCATAAGGATTATATTACTACGGAAATGGCTTACCTCGCAGTTCTTCCGGGAATTGCAACGGTAGTGATGGTGCTTGCGTTCATGCTGGTTGGAAACGGCTTGCGTGATGCGCTGGATACTAAGGCAGTGGATGATGTCAGGTCTTAAATGAAAAACATAAAAAAAGCCCGGATTTTTCCGGGCTTTTTTGTTTTGATAAATCAGAATGGAAGGTCATCGATATCATCTCCGCCTGTGATGTTTGCCAGAGGGAAGTCAGGTGATTCTGCGCCAACAGGATTTGTGGTGCGCATGATTTTGAAACCGTCGATTGAATTGAAATAACGAGTGCTTCCTGTTTTAGGATCGTTCCATTCTCTTCCGCGAAGGAAAAAGCCAATTTCTACTTCTTCACCTGGTTTAAATGAATCGAGAAGATCGCATTTGTCGTTGGTAAACTGAACAGTAATGAATTGTGGATACTGGGAAGAATTTTCTACAACAACGATTTCGCGTTTACGAAATTTCTCGCTGATGTTTTGCGTCGGTTGAACGAGTTTAATTTGTCCTTTAAGTGTATACATAACAAAAAATTGATGAGCGTATTTTGGTTAATTGTTAAAGCTTAATAATGTCATCCATGCTTCTTTTACCTTGTTTTGATCGAGTAAAAAAGCGGCATGTTTATGCAATTCGTTTTCGAGTTTTGCAGCATCCTTTTCATGAGCAATAAAAAGATCGCTGAGTTCAAGTAATTTGTATTCGTTCACATCAGTTTCATCAGGAAGTGATTCGACGTTTCCAAGCTGACCCAGATGATTTCCATTGAGGAAACGGGAATTGCGAATGTCGCTTGGGATAGCGTCGACTCCTATTCCGAGGGTGGTCAAGGGTTTTTCAATCTCAAAAAGTGCATCGCCATGAGCACGGCAGTACCAATTGCCTCCCATGCGGGCTACCAGATCAATTTTTTGCTGATCAATTACACCTTTTGCGTCGATAACGGTTTCGTTGATGTGCATTAGAACAACCTCACAAATGATCAGATTACCGGCTCCTCCCTGGCTTCCCAGTTCAACAACCTGATTCACTTTACACTCCAGCTGCACCGGGCTTTCCTTAACGCGGAAAGGTTTAACTTTTTCTGATTCTATTGGCGTAAATCCTGATTTAACAAACTCATCAACCCCCTTAGCGTATTCTGAACTGGCCAATGACATTTGATGAACCATGTCGTGATTCACGATATTGATTACAACCTCAGCAACCTCCTTTACATTATCGTAAGTATGCTTGGTGGTGTTGGTCCTGCCACTACGCGCCGGACTAAAGATCAATATGGGAGGATTTGCGCTGAAGACATTAAAGAAACTAAAAGGCGCAAGGTTGGCTTTGCCGGTTTTATCAATAGTGCTTGCAAAGGCGATAGGACGTGGTCCAACTGCACCCAGCAGATAGCCGTGTAGTTTAGGGATAGGAGTTTCTTTGGGGTCGACGCGAAACATGGTGTTGTGGTGAGATGTGCAAAGTTAACCAAAGGGTAGGTAAGAAGTGGCTTAAAATATCCACAAGTTAATGCTTCGGTTGGAGCAGTGTTAATAAGGACTTTAGGAGAATTGGAATATTTCTGTATTTTTGTGCTCCGTTTCTGAAGGGTAAAGGATTTCCTTTTGATCGGACTTCAGACCGTTCTTTTGTAATAAAATTTTTATGCGGGCGTGGCGAAATTGCCCTGACGCAAGGCTCAGACGAGTCTTCGCCCAGGTCAGGATCCACGAAGTTCTAAACCTCGACAAATGTCTCGGTAAGAACTTTCGGGAGTAGACGCGAATCGTTTTTTATAGTTCTTTCGTAGTAAAATTTTTATGCGGGCGTGGCGAAATTGGTAGACGCACTAGACTTAGGATCTAGCGCCGCGAGGCATGGGGGTTCGAGTCCCTCCGCCCGCACAACCCATATAAAAGCGAATGATCAGTGTTTCATTCGCTTTTTTATTTTGGGATAAGAGGGACGAGAAGTTTATGCTGACCGACTGCAAGGAGCGTCAGTAAGTCCCTCCGCCCGCACAACCCATATTAAAGCGAATGATAAGTGGTTCATTCGCTTTTTTTATTTTGGGATAAGAGGGTCGAGAGTTTATGCTGACCGACTGCAAGGAGCGTCAGTAAGTCCCTCCGAAGGCACAGAAAAAAACGACGAGCGTCGGTTTTTTTATTTACAAGATTAGCATTGTTTGTCGTATGAGATTCATCTTCAGGGAATAAATATTCCTAATTAAATGCGAATGCTTATGATGCAAACATCATCCACCTGCTCGTGGTTGCCTTTCCAGGTGTCAAAGGTTGATTGAATAATTTCTGATTGGATATTCAAAGGATGATCACCTAGCGATGCCAAAAGCTCCTGAAATGGTTTGTATTTGAATTTTTTCCCGGACTGACCACCAAACTGATCGGCAAAACCATCCGTAAACAAGTAAAATTGAGTTCCCGGTTGCCAGTCAATGAAATGATTTGAAAATGGTTTTGGATTATCTGTTTTACCAATTGGCTGCTTGTCGGGTTTAATTTCATGCATGGAACCATTTTGCAAATACCAAAGCGGGTTGTTTGATCCACTCCATTCTATTACCCTGTTTTTATAATCGATACAGAGTAGAGAAATATCCATACCGTCTTTAACTTCATTTTCACTTTTCTCGAATGTCTTTACTACAAGTTCGCGAGTTTTATTCAGGATTTCAGAAGGTATTGTTAGGTTAAATTCCTTAAGCGCTCTGTTAAGCGCGTTGGAACAAACAATGGACACTAATGCGCCCGGAACTCCATGGCCTGTGCTGTCGGCGGCTGCTATGAAGTGACGGTCGTTGATGTTATCGGACCAGTAAAAGTCTCCGGCTACAATGTCCTTAGGTTTATAAATAATGTAGTTTAATGGAAACGATTGTTGAATTAAATTTTCCGGAGGAAGAATGGCATTTTGAAGCCTTTTAGCATAATTGATACTGTCAATTATTTCTTTTTGCTTTTCCTGAATGAGGATTTTTTGTTTTTGTGTTTCTTTCTCCTTGTACTCAATAATTTTCTTTTGTTTTTGAGTTAAGCGATAACGGTTAAAAATAAAATAAGTGAATCCGATTAATACAAATAAACCAATGAATAGATATTTCTTTTGTTGTTGTTCGCTTTGAAGTTTAAATGTGTTGAGTTTTCGTTCTTCTACAATTTTTATACTATCGGCCGCTTTCTTTTTTTCGTAATCGTAGTTAACCTGGCTCTGAATTATTTTTTTTGTATTCTCCTCATTTCTTAAACTGTCTCTGAAAACAATGTGCATTTTATAATTGTTATACGCAGATTGATAATTCCTTGTAGCACTGTCTGCCCTTGATAATCCCAGATGGGAGATACTCAACACTTCTTTTTCGCTTAAGGATTTTGCTATCGCAACGCTTTTTAGGAAGTGATCTCTTGCCACAGATTTTTTTCCGGTTTCCAGGTAGAGCTGTCCCAGTTTATTGTGGGCGTATGCAATGCCGCGATCATCTTTTGTGGTTTGATAAATGTCTAATGCTTCTGTGCAATAGACCATGCTTTTCGAAATATCACCCATTATGTGGTAGGCGTCCGATAAGTTGTAAAGTGTTCTGGCTTTTGGAGTTTTTACTCCATACTTGTCGAAAATGTTTAAAGCCAATTGATGATAATAAATAGCAGAATCGTATCTGTTCAAGTCGGCATTTACCATTCCGATATTTCCTGCAGAAAATGCAATGCCTCTATCGTCTTCTAATCTTCTATGAATGACGTAGGCTAGTTTGTAATATTTTAATGCTTTTTCAAATTCGTGTTGTTGATAGTAAACATTGGCAATGTTATTATAGGATCCTGCAGAAGGATTCAGGTCATCCAATTGTTCGCGTATTTTAAGTGCTTTAAAGTGAAAATTCAGCGCTTCGGGGTAGTTTCCCAGTCGGTAATGAATGCCTCCCAGATTGTTGTAGGTTTCAGCAGTTTTTATTCGATCCCCCAAAATAATATAAAGGGAAAGTGCCTTAGAGTAATAGTTCTGTGCGGCATCGTAATCATGATTCTGATGAAAACAAAAGGCAAGATCGAAATATGTTTTTGCCATGCTCGAGTAGTCACGCAGTATTTTGGAGATAGCTATCGATTCAAGGTATTGGTGTTCTGCAGAATCTAGCATGCCAAAATCGTCATAAGCGCTTCCTATCATCGAAAATGACTGCGCCACTCCTTTTTGCCAATTAAGTTTAATGGCCAGTGCCTTTGCTTGTTTAGCATAGTCCATTTCATCTTGATACAAACCTTCAACCATCGAAGTGTAGCTAAGGCTTAAAAACAGGTTTACTTTTGAGGTGTCTTCTCCGGCGAGATCCAACAAATTTTTAAGTGAATCAAGATTCTGTGCACGAATTACCTTGATGGAGGTTAAATTATAACCAATCGTAAGCAACCAAAATGTGAGAATACGAATCAAAATTTAGAGGGTGTTTGTGACTGATTATCAACCAAGGCCAATATAGTTAATTTTGATTGCACGGGTTCGGGAAGAGATAGGTAATTCGACTATTCTTTAAAATAAATGGGGAAACGTATTCTACTAATTTTAGATGAAACAAGTCCTTGCCTAATCAAACTAAGCTTATTTTTAGGGCCTGATAATTTTTGACTATGTATAAATATCTGATCGCTGCCACTCTCTTGATCGTCGCCTGCATAAAGTCTCCAAGTGGGTCTGCCGATAAAAATGCAATCACTGAAACAGATGCTACACGGGCCAATGAATTATTTCCGGGAACAACTTTGGCTGATTTGCAAAAGGGTAAGCTGATTTATGATGCGAATTGCGGAAAATGCCATAAACTTCATCAACCTGATTCCCGTTCTGTGGATTCCTGGACTAAAATTGTTCCTCCTATGTCGCGAAAGGCAAAGGTTGGTCCGGAAGATGAAAAGCTTATTCTCCGTTATGTGGTAACAATGGCAAAAAAGACCTGATCGATTACTTCATCTGAAGTTTATCTCCACCCTGAATCAGATTTCCTTTTTCATCATAAAACTCATGTTTGGTGTACCCGGAGGACATGGAGTCGTAAACGGTCGCGTTTTTTTTATTTTAGGATGTTTAAAAAAAGAAAAAAGAAACAAATTTTTTTTAGGTTTAAGCAGTTTTTAAAGACCCAAAATCCCTAAAAAGCGGGGTTGTTTTTTTT
>JBKBUQ010000015.1:19815-32412 GCA_046289975.1 Flavobacteriales bacterium
TTTCTTTCCGCTTGGATAAAAGCTGAAAAAGGAAACATTTTTTTTATCGGTTACAGCAGTTTTTCCGTCCCATATAGCCGTAAAGCGCGTTATGCTTTTTTTGCTTTGATAATCGTACCACTGGGTTTGTTCTATATCAACAGTAACGTTGGTTGCGTTTACTGCAGTGACTTTACGTAATTCAATTCGGCTGCCGCGACTGTCGTACCAAACGTGTTCTCCAACCGGTAAGCCATTTTCAAAAGTACCTGCGTATTTATTGCTTCCGTTCTCATGCCACTGACGAGCTGCACCGTGGTAAACTACAGTCCCCTTTTCTCCGGGGGCAAAATGATATTCGGCCGATTTGTGTCCGGATGAAAATTGCTCTTCTGTTTTTTCCAAAATGCCATTTTTGTAAAAATTGATCGACTTTCTGCCATTTACAACGGCTTGCATTTCATTGGTCATTTTTTTCTTCTTCAGCGCAGAGATCCACTCCACTCTGTACTCATTCAAACAAGCACCGGAAAAAGGTTGACCGGTTTGGCCATCTACCACAATGTTTTCCTTGGTACTGAGTGAAGTGCAATTACAGGTAGTGCCCTCAGTTTTTGCATCGCCGACCGGTAAGTCGTTCGTTAAGAATGGAATAGCGGCTGTTATTGCAATTGTTTTGAGGGAGAATAGCATGGTATGTTTGATTTTGGGACACGAAAATAATACGGCAATCCAGGAAATAGGTCCAAAAATCGCCCAAAAGCCGGATTTTCTCCACGGAGAGCACTAAAGGCCGTTTTAACGTCGAAGAAGTGCTCTCTTTCCTGTTGGAGTTGAATGATTTGCTATCTTTGCAGCCCCTTGAAGAAGAGGGTTTTTATAAAATGATGAATATGAACGTAACACAGGAAAAGATCGACGATCTGAACGCGGTTATCAAGGTGAAACTTACTCCCGAAGATTATCGTCCTAAGTATGAAGCTACACTTAAGGATTATTCCCGTAAGGCACAGGTAAAAGGATTCCGTCCGGGACATGTCCCTATGGCGATGATCAAAAAGATGTATGGGAAATCAATCCTTGCAGATGAGGTTAACAAGTTGTTGAATGATAGCTTGTATAATTACATCAATGAAAATAATCTGGAAGTATTGGGCAATCCTCTTCCAATTGAGGATCAGCAAAAAGTAGAATTTCACGAAAATGCCGAAATGGAATTTCGTTACGAGATCGGTTTTGCTCCAAAAATTGATTTGAATTTATCAGGATTCAAAGTTCCTTATCAGGCTTTGAAGGTGGATGATGAAATGCTGAATAAGCAAATTGATGATTTGCGCAGACGATACGGTAAACTGGTAAATGCAGAGGAATCAATTGCCACCGATATGCTTTTCGGGAAATTCGAAGAGCTTGATGAAAACGGAAGTTTAAAAGAAGGCGGGATTAGCAATACCAGTACTATTTCTATTGAGTTTCTTAAGGATGAAGCCACAAAAAAACAATTAACAGGAAAAAAACCAGGCGATGTTGTTGATCTGGATCCCCGCACTGTATCCCAGGGCGAATCGGATTTAGCAGCCATGTTAGGTGTGGAGCGTGAGGTGCTGGCAGATTTACATTCAAAATTCCGTTTTACCATAAATGAAATCAAACGCATTGAACTTGCTGAGTTGAATGCTGAGTTGTTTGACAAACTATTTGGTGCAGGGACAATTGCTACTGAAGAAGACTTCCGTAACAGAGTATCAACAGATCTCAAAAACATGTTTTCTTTTGATTCTGATCGTTTGTTCTTACGCGAAGCAACAAAGCAATTGCTCGATAACCTAAGCATTTCCCTTCCTGATTCTTTTCTGAAGAAATGGATTGTTGCTACCAACGAAAAGCCTATTACGGATGAGCAGTTGGAAAAGGATTATCCATCGTATGCGCGCGGACTTAAGTGGCAGTTGATCGAAAACAAGATCATTAAGGACAATGAGATCAAAGTAGGCCATGAAGAAGCTGTTGATTACACAAAGGGCTATCTTGTGTCGCAGTATAATCGTTATGGTTTGCCTGCACCGGAAGAAGATCAGCTTAACCAGAGCGCAATGCGTATTCTTTCGAACAAAGAAGAGGCTAAGCGTGTTTATGATGAGTTGTACAGTCGTAAAGTCTTGGCTTTCCTTAAAGACGCTATGAATCTTGCGGTAACTGAGCATGTATATGATGAATTCATGAAGATAGCCGGTGCACAGGATCACAACCACGACCACGACCATGATCATGACCACGAGCATGAGCACGGACACGAACATCACCACCATCACTGATTTTTGTTATTTTTAACCGAATCAAAACCATTGAACCATGTTTCCAAAAGACGAATTCCAGAAATACGCGGTGAAGCATAAAGGCATCAGCAGCCTTCACCTCGAGAAATATATTGAAGCATCAATGACACCTTACATCATTGAGGAACGTCAGCTGAATGTTGCTCAGATGGACGTATTCTCACGTCTTATGATGGACAGAATCATTTTCCTGGGCACAGGAATTTACGATCAGGTAGCTAACATCATTCAGGCGCAGCTTTTGTTTCTTGAGTCGGTTGACGCTAAAAAAGATGTACAGATATACATGAATTCACCCGGTGGTTCGGTTTATGCCGGCTTAGGAATTTATGATACTATGCAATTCATCGCTCCTGATGTTGCGACAATTTGTACAGGAATGGCGGCTTCGATGGGAGCCGTGCTTTTATGTGCAGGAGCTGCGGGTAAGCGTTCTGCATTAAAGCATTCGAGGGTTATGATTCACCAACCTTTGGGTGGAGCAGAAGGGCAGGCGTCTGATATTGAAATCACCGCACGTGAGATCCTGAAACTCAAAAAGGAATTGTACGAGATCATTTCCAAACATTCAGGTCAACCATATGAGAAAGTTTGGCAGGATAGCGATCGCGATTACTGGATGATTGCTGATGAAGCAAAGTCGTACGGTATGATTGACGAAGTGCTGGAGCGTAACAGAAAATAATTAAAATTCAAAAGGCCCTTCGGGGCCTTTTTATTCCTTGTCTGATGAAAGAGAAGAATGAAGTTAAGTGTTCCTTTTGCGGAAGATCTAAACGGGAAACCAATGTGTTGATTGCAGGAATTACTGGTCATATTTGTGATCATTGTGTTTCACAAGCAGAGCTTATTGTTAAGGAGGAGGTATCATCTCGCACACAAGGAGATCTTGAGCACCAGTTAAAATTATCAAAGCCTGCAGAAATTAAAACTGCACTTGATGCCTATGTTATTGGGCAGGATGATGCAAAAAAGGTATTGAGTGTTGCTGTTTACAATCATTACAAAAGACTACTTCAGAAGGGAAATACCAAAGAGGACGATGTTGAGATTGAGAAATCGAATGTGATTTTAGTGGGTCCAACCGGTACCGGAAAAACATTGCTGGCTAAGACAATTGCGAAAATGCTGAACGTTCCTTTTTGCATAGCCGATGCTACTGTGCTTACAGAGGCAGGTTATGTTGGAGAGGATGTAGAGAGCATTTTATCACGTTTGCTTCAGGCGGCAGATTATGATGTTGCTGCGGCTGAACGTGGAATTGTATTTGTAGATGAAATCGATAAGATTTCCCGCAAGGGAGATAATGCATCCATAACACGTGATGTAAGTGGTGAAGGCGTACAACAGGCATTACTGAAACTTTTGGAAGGTTCCGTTGTAAATGTGCCTCCGCAGGGAGGAAGGAAACATCCGGAACAAAAAATGATTCAGGTAAATACACGAAACGTATTATTTGTTTGTGGTGGTGCTTTTGACGGGATCGACAAAATCATTGCACGCCGCGTCAACACACAAACCATCGGTTATTCTGTGGAAGAAGAAGTGCATCGCATCGATAAGGAGAATATGTTGAGGTTTATCAGTCCCCGCGATCTTAAATCGTTCGGATTGATTCCGGAACTTATTGGTCGTTTTCCCGTGTTGACCTATCTCGATCCGCTCGATGCCGAAGCCTTGAAGCGAATTTTCACGGAGCCAAAAAATGCTTTGATCAAACAATATGTAAAGTTATTTGAAATGGATAATATCCGTTTGAAGTTTGACAAGGAGGTGATTGATTTTATGGTCGAAAAAGCAGTTGAGTTTAAATTGGGAGCAAGAGGATTACGATCTATCTGTGAAGCCATCCTTAATGATGCCATGTTTGAATTGCCTTCCGATAAGAATTCGGAGACTCTGCATATCACATTGGAATACGCAAGGGAAAAGTTTGGCAAATCAAAGGTGATGAGATTGAAAGTGGCCTGATCAGATTGTTTTTTTGCCAAGGATCAACAGTGTTACATTCTTTCCGTCGATACGTGCCACACCGGGTAGATTACCCCATTCGCTAAATCCGAATTTTCTGAAAAGCTTCAGACTGGGTTCATTGTGAGCAAAGATGAATCCAAGAAGATTTTCAACGCCAAGTGATGGAGCAGAATCGATTGCTTTTTGGAGAAAGGTTTCTCCCAGTTTCTGTCCCCTGAATTCGCTATGTATATAAATGGCCAGTTCACAGGTGATGGAATAAGCAGGTCTTCCGTAAAAAGAGTGAAAACTCAGCCAACCGGCAATTTTTCCGTTTTTTTCTGCTACCCAAAGCGGACGGGTTTGTGCATTGTGTTTCTCAAACCATTCTTTGCGTGATTCAATAGTTACGGGTTCAAGATCTGCAGTTACCATCCGGCCTGGAATAGTGGCATTGTAGATGGCAACTATTTCAGACAAATCATTTATTGAAGCATTACGAAAGCTGAAATCCATTTGCTGTTGAAAATTTCGGGTCTGCGTTCAAAAGTAAGCGATAATACTCAAGGGTAGAGCCTCAATGCATCGTAATTTCGTGAAGTAAATCCATTCCATGAAACAGTATCATGACCTCCTCAGCCATATTCTTGATAAAGGAGTTGTAAAAACCGACAGAACAGGCACCGGAACAATTAGTGTTTTTGGTTATCAAATGCGATTTGATCTTCAGGAGGGATTCCCTTTGGTTACTACCAAAAAAGTTCATTTGAAATCCATTATTCATGAGTTGCTTTGGTTTTTGCAGGGCGACACCAATATTCGTTACCTCAAAGAAAACGGTGTGAGTATATGGGACGAATGGGCGGATGAGAATGGAAATCTTGGTCCGGTTTACGGTCACCAATGGCGCAGTTGGCCCACTCCTGATGGGGGAAAAATTGATCAGATTACGCAGTTGGTTGAAATGATAAAAAAGAATCCGGATTCCCGCCGATTGCTGGTGAGTGCATGGAATGTTGCTGAGGTAAATAAAATGGCGCTTCCTCCTTGCCACACGTTCTTTCAGTTTTATGTTGCAAACGGCAAACTCTCCTGTCAATTGTACCAACGAAGCGCCGATACTTTTTTAGGTGTTCCATTCAATATTGCTTCTTATGCATTGCTAACTATGATGATGGCACAGGTTTGTGATCTTCAACCCGGCGATTTCATTCACACTTTCGGTGATGCGCATTTGTATTCCAATCATATCGAACAGTCCAAACTTCAGTTATCACGAGATTTGCGCAAACTTCCTGTTATGAAAATTAATCCTTCTGTAAAGGATATTTTCGGATTTAAATTCGAGGATTTCGAATTGCTGAATTACGATCCGCATCCCCATATTAAAGCACCTGTTGCTGTTTGATATGAAAATCAGTTTGATTGTAGCTACAGCTCCCGATGGTGCTATTGGGAAAGACAATAAATTGCTTTGGCATTTACCTGCCGATATGAAATATTTCCGCGAGACAACAAGCGGACATTGTGTAATTACCGGAAGGAAAAATTACGAGTCGATACCCGAAAAATTCAGACCTCTCCCCAACCGTACGAACATTGTTTTAACCCGGAATAAGAATAGAAATTTTCCCGGCGCAATTCCTGTTTCTTCATTGCAGGTAGCGATTGATGTCTGTCAGCTGCAAAACGAATCGGAAGCATTTATAATTGGCGGGGCTGAAATTTACAGGCAGGCTATTGATGCCGGTATAGTCGACAGAATATATTTGACTCTTGTTGATGGAGCGTTCGATGCTGATGCCTTTTTCCAATTCGACACATCCAATTGGATCGAAAAAAGTTCGCTTCGTTATGATAAGGATGATATCAACCCCTATTCCATGACATTTTTCGTTTACGAAAAGGCAAAAAAAAAGTCCTGAATTAATTCAGGACTTTTCTATTTGGAATATAAATCTTTAGCGTGTCTGGTTTCCGGCAATCAATGTGCCGTTGCTATCCCATTGGGTAGACACAAGGCGCTTACCACCTTCATAAACCATCAGGTAGTGTAACGTTCCGTTTTCGTGCCAAACAGTCCAGTTGCCATCTTTCTCTCCGTTTTTCCAATTGGCCTCCATTTGTTTGTTTCCTTTTTCATCAAAAGAAACCCATGTACCGTGCTTTTGGCCGTTAAGGAAGTATCCGGTTTCGCGAACATTGCCATTCTCGTAATAGTATGTCGCCTTAATCGTCCCATTGTTCAATTTCTCTACAACAGGTTTTTGCATTCCGGATGCAAGGGTTCCGTTTTGTGCCATCAGACTTCCGGAGAAAGTAAGTGCAATAAGAAGAGCAATCGTTTTCATAGGCGTTCTTTTGTTTGTTATAGGTCAAAGATACGCCTTTCTTTACCAGGAGTTTCATTTTAGTTAATAATAAATTAATATTAGGCCGTTTTTTGGTAACATTACGATAATGTTATTCAAAGTATTATTGATTTATTTAACTGATAATCAATCTATTTTACGTCCTTTCACGACCTTGTCATTGCTTTTGTGTTTTTTTAGCTTTTTGAGTTTAAATTGGAGAAATACAGTCCCATGCCCAAGATTGATGGTGTACTGCTCAGTGCCGTATTTTACAGTTGGTTTGTTTCCAATAAGCGTATCCGACGTAAGGAAGAAAGCACTGAAGTCGGATTTTGCTTCAAAGGGCAAGGTGCGGTCGTCAGTATCAAAACTGATTCGGTAGGTATTCCCTGTTTGTGTAATAATTACTCCAGGCGTACCCTTTTTAATCAGCACACGATCTTCTGATGTTTTTGAAGAGACTACTAGTTCGCCTTGCTTGGTTTCCCTGCCGCTTTGATTTTCGCTTTTCAGAAGAATGATATCATCGGAAGTAAAAAACTGAATTTTTCTGATTTCGGAATCGCTCAACGTGTATTTCTCTCTAATAGAAGAAGTGAAGGCAGTTTTTTGGGCACATGCGAAAAGTAGCAGGGAAAATGCAAATGGAAGGATGATCAGAAGGCGTTTCATAGGTGTGCTATTTTTTTTTAAAGTTCAAGAACTGTACCAAAAGGGTAAATAAAGAGCATCATACAACCATAAGATTGCATCCGCGAATATCGCAATTGTCCATTCTTCCGAGGACTTCAAATGAATATTCGTCAAATGTGCGCCCTAAATCATCTATACTGATAAATGAAAGAGTGTCGATATTAGCCAGATCATAAATATTTATGGCACCTGAGCTTCCGTGGGGCAATAATTGATAAGGGTCAGAAAGTTCCCTTATTCGGATGCGTAGTGTGTCGGAAGCATGGAATATTCCATCTCCTTTGCTGTAGGCCTGAGAAAATAGTTCCGTCATTCCGTATTCCGAATGAATAACCGAAACCCCAAATGCTTTTTTTAGCAGTAGATGAATTTCAGAACGAAGCATTTCTTTTTTTCTTCCTTTCATTCCACCCGTTTCCATAATAATCAGTCCCGGAAAATGTATGGGAAACGCATTGGCAAAATCAATCAATGCATGTGTTACCCCAAGTAGAATTACTGTTTCATTTTTGCTTTTTAAATTATTTAAAACCTCAGCCAGCTCTAGGTGTTGATTCAGGTAGAACCCACTTTGTTCTTTTGATTCCCGGATGAAATAGTCGGCCATTGCGACCAATGAACTTCCTTGTCGCTCGAGGTAACCGGGTAATAAGGCTAGCAAAGTTAAATCACTCAGAACGCCGTACTTTTTTTCAAATAAAACACGTGCATTTTGCAAATAGAATCCTGTGTCTTTTACAGGATGTTTACTTGTAGTTTGACCACTGGTTCCGCTGGAAGTGAATAGGGTTTCCGGTTCCCAACTACCTGTCCGGACATCGAGTGTTTTAAAAAAGGAAACGGGGATGCATGGAATTTCGGTCCAGTGAACGGGCTCCGTGTGGAAGCGATTGGTATGTTTCAGGAAATCCTTATACGTTTCGTTATTTTCCCGTTGGTAATGAAATATTTCCAGCGCAATACCGTTAAAACCCTCAGGATCGTTAACCTGATCAAGTTTAAATTTTAGTACATCGCTTTTGCTGGTCAATCGTACAGGATTTTGTAACTTTATAGTCGGATGAACAAGTATTCAAAGATAGTGCTATTCCTTTTGGGGCTTACAGGATTTATGGCTTGTTTGAAGCCTGAAGAATATCCCATTGAACCTGCAATTGAATTTTTGCGTTTTGAACGTTACGGGGATACCGGAGTTGTGCTTATCAATTTCACAGACGGAGATGGTGATATTGGGTTAACTGAAACGCAGGATGATCCTCCATTTGATACTTCCAGTATTTATTATCACAATCTCTTCATTGACTATTACGAAAAGGTGAACGGTGTTTTTGTTCAGGGACAATCTATCCCGGCAGGAGATCCTATCGCATTTAATTTCCGTGTACAGAATATTACACCACAGGGACAGAACAAAGCATTGAAAGGGGAAATCAGAGTGACATTGGCACCTTCATTCTACAATCCTTTTTCATCAAATTCTGATACCATTATGTATAAAATCAGGTTGTGCGACCGCGCCTTGCATATGAGTAATGAGGTGGAGTCTCCTGAGATTATCCGATAAAAAAGAGCTACAGGAGTTCCGTCGCTTTTCCCAATATTATAAAAGAGATTATTTCGTCGCTTTGCTGAAAACGCTGCTTTCTCCGTACATAACTGTGAGGTATTTTTTCCGACGTTTTTTAGCGCCGACGGCATATTTTTTTCCGGTGTAGTATGATTTCATAAACATCAGAACTGAAGCTAGTAGGAACACCATTGCAGCAATAAGTACGAGCGTAAACTGAGACTCTCCCTTTATGCTCTTGAGTGCAACTGCCGTTGCAATCAAAACAACACCTGAGAAAAATGCCGCAAAAATGGCCTTATCGAATTTTTTCTTCGTAGCCTTTATTGAGTTTACTTTTTCAGTTTCCATTGTTTTCGCTACAGTTGTTGATGACACAAAGTTATCATATGCTACGTATTTCAACCTTAATAGTTTCATCCACTTTTATTTTTGAGTAAATAATTGGTTTTTATAATTTTAAACTATGGGGTTTAGGCTGGTTTCCTGTCTTTGCTTCTTGTTTTTTTACGATATCGGTTAATTTTTTATTAAATGCGGGGTTCTTTTTTCTTGTTTCGGGTATTATAGTAAAGATTGGCTATTTATTAAAATAATCAATAATCAATTAAATAACAGTGTTTTGAAGGTAATTCCGAAATTTTTCATCCCAGATCAATGTATTCGAAACGTCACTTTAATATTAGGCAAATGTTAAGTGTTCGGCAGTAAGTTTTGTCTGGTTGATCTGTGTTGAAAGGATTATCAGATATTTGCTCACTGAAAAAATAAAATAATGGAAATCAGTACATCCATTCTGGTGTTGCTAATTGTATGTGTGTTGTTCGCATGTTTATTCGAATTCATCAACGGATTTCATGATACCGCAAATGCAGTAGCTACTGTAATTTATACCAACACGTTAAAGCCACAATATGCAGTAGTTTGGTCCGGTACTTGGAATTTTCTAGGAGTATTCGCAGGAGGAATTGCGGTAGCAATGGGAATTGTCGATCTTCTTCCGGTTGAAATGCTAATTGAGCAGAGTACAGCAAGTAGTGTTGCAATGGTATTATCACTGATTTCAGGAGCAATCATTTGGAATTTCGGAACCTGGTATTTTGGAATTCCTGCATCCAGTTCGCATACAATGATCGGTTCTATTCTGGGAGTTGGACTAGCGTTTTCGCTTACACCCGGACAAGAGTTTGGTTCGGGAGTGAATTGGAGCAAAGCAACTGAAATTGGTTCATCATTATTGGTCTCGCCTCTTTTTGGTTTTGGAATGGCGATGATTTTGATGTTTTCACTTTCGCAATTCGTCAACAACAAGATTATTTTTCACTCTCCAAAGGGAAAAGAAAAACCACCTATGTGGATTCGTGCAATATTAATGGTAACATGTACTCTTGTAAGCTTTTTTCATGGCTCCAACGACGGGCAAAAAGGTGTTGGATTGGTGATGTTAATTCTGATTGGTATTCTACCCGCCTATTACGCTTTGGATGCCAATGTAAAACCCGGTGATTATGTCGGGAATTTAAATTCTACAAAAGAGATTCTGTTAAAAGTCAATTCTGATGATCTTGCCGCCGGTGATCGCAAAACGTACGGAAAGGTGATGGATAACATCTCCAAACTGGAAGTGCAAATGGTTGGAGCAAATACAGTTGCTGATATTCCCCATGGTGAGCGTTTTGCTTTCAGAAGTGAGTTATTGTTCATCACGCGTAAGCTGGAAAAGATGATCAAGAATGAGGTTCTTCCTCTGCCCGCTGAAGATCTTAAGGAATTGAAGAGTCATTCCAAGAAACTTAGGTCCATGACAGATTATGCTCCAACATGGGTTTTGGTAATTATTGCATTATCTCTAGGTATAGGAACGATGGTTGGTTGGAAACGTATTGTTGTGACCATTGGTGAGAAAATTGGTAAAACGCACATGAGTTATGCTCAGGGAGCGAGTGCTGAAATGATAGCTGCTTCAACTATTGGGTTGAGCACTTATTTCGGGTTACCTGTTTCAACAACACATGTGCTCTCGTCTGGTGTTGCCGGGGCCATGGTGGCACAGGATGGTATTAAAAACCTTCAGCCAAAAACAATACGAACAATAATAATGGCCTGGATTCTGACATTACCCGTTACTATGATTCTTGCTGGATCATTATTCCTGCTTTTCAGAATGGCAATTTGATAGAATTGGATATCTAATTCATTATAAAGATCGTTTTATTTACAGGTACTTTTTTATTGTATTAAATTAGCCTTGATTGCCATATTATAGATGTTACCTTTTGGGCCTGATTTCGAATTAAAATTCGTACTATTTTAGAATAATAAATTCATTTTTGCTGTAATCTCGCTTCCGTATTTAGGAAAATACATTCAAAGGAAGGGGTTCAAGAAAAGCTACAGTAAATACGGATTGCCATTAGTAGTGTTTAGGTGTTTCAATTAACTGGAGACTAATCCGACTTTGGAAAACGAGCAAGGTAATCCCAATTGCAAGAATGCAAGTTTTTACAATCGTCGAATGCGAATAATTTTTTTTGGTCTGATTGTTCCGAAGATATTGTTCTACTCTCAACCTTTTTTGCTTGAATTTTCTTCACCTGATTTATTTTTACCATTTGAGGTAAATCTTTATTAATGTCGGAATTGATAAGTTGAATGAAACAGATTTAGAATCGGTAAAAACCAGTACTTAATGTTATTATTATTTATGCAATGAGTTCGGGAAAATTTGTTGTTTTAAGGAATCGAGATTATTTTCAGAAAGAAAACAGCTTCTTTTGCAGGAATAGCTAAAATTCTAACTTCTTTTGATTGATTTTATCTCCGAAACATTTGTTCTGATCTTTTCTGCAATATCATCCGTTGGCAAATCATTATCGTCACTTCCAAAAGGGTCCTCAATTTCTTCTGCAAGAATTTCAAGACTAACGATAACATAAAAAATGAACATGGTTACCGGAATAGACCAATAATAAAAATCCAGCACAAGTCCTATTGGTAAGGTAATGCAGTAAATAAAAATAAATTTTTTGATGAACATGCTATATGAATACGGAATAGGTGTAGACCTGATGCGTTCACAAGCGCCAAGCATGTCAAGAAGTTGGGTGCATTCTTTATCAAGAATTATTAATTGCTCACCGCTTAATTTTCCATTGTTGTGTAATTGGTGAATTCTTTTGGTTATTGCGTAAACAACTCCTGAAGGTGCGTGATCCCAATATTGAATTTCAGCCAATATTGTTTTATCAAATTCATTCGAATAATCTATTCTCCCTTCAGCCTTCAATCGCAAATGATCTTTCGCTACAAAGGGGAAAGTGGCAATCAGATTAAGTATTGGCTCTTGTTCAGGATCGTTTTCGCTAATCATGCTTTTGACCTTAATTGAAAAGTTTCTGCTCACGTTTACAAGAGAACCCCATTGTTTTCTTCCTTCCCACCAACGATCGTAGGCCGTATTCGTTCTAAAAACAAGAAACAAGCCCATTACAAAACCTACTAGGGAATGTACGGAAAGTGTGTCCCTGAAATGGGTGTTTTCAGGAAAATAGGTGGTTAGAGTCCAGGTTAGCCCTCCAGCATAAAGTCCAATTAACAACATTTCCTGCCAAAGAATACGAAGAGTGTCTGACCTGTGGAACAGAAAAATTTGTGCAAACCAGGTTTTTGGGTTGTAGGCTATCATGTTAACTCAAACTTAAGATGTAGTTAAAGG
>JBKBUQ010000159.1:0-6720 GCA_046289975.1 Flavobacteriales bacterium
TCTGATGTTGAGGTTGTTAATTTATTTTTAACTGTGAGTGTGTCAACAGAAACATTTGTTGGAATGGTCACACCTGTTGTGTTATCGACAACCATTGCAACCGAGAAAGTTGCCGTCGTGGGTGATCCTCCAACAGATCTTAATTTACATCCCAATTCACCGGGATATCGGCTTATTCTCAATAATATCCTATTTCCGGCCGCTAAGAAGAAAAAGCAGAAAACCTGATAAGTAGGGAAAGGCCGTGTAGTTTATTCTGTAGCGATTGTAATGCAGAACGGATATTAAATATAGAATAAATTCCCAATGATTATTTGCGTTTATCCTGAATTCAGGTTAAATTCATTTTCCAAAACCAAATTCAGAAGATTGATTGACCGGCGCAGAGGAAAATATTGCAATACGCGACGAAATCACTGTAGAAGGCTTTTTTACGGCAACCTTCTATGTCAATGATGTGCTTGAAATTACATTCGATCGCTCTGTGGAGGTTGTAGAAACTGTTCATTTGCAAAAGATACTGGAAGTAGCAGGAAAATTGGGCGGCGGAAAAAAACTGAATCTTCTTTTTCATATGCACGAATTTCCGCATACCTCAACCGAAGGTTCCAAATACGCAACTTCTGAAGAAGGAGTTCGTTTCTCCAACATGATTGCAGTTATCGTTGATAATCTTGCCAAAAGAATTTTGATGAATTTTTTCGTTACATTTCACAAACCCAAAGTGCCAACCCGTGGTGTAAAATCAAAAGAAGATGCTTTTGATTGGTTTTTAAAACATAAGTAAAAATAATAGTTCAAATAAAAAATGTTCTTATGAATGTATTGGCCATTATCGGAATTGTAATTGGTGGAATAGTTGTAGCTGTTGTTCTGTTCGGTCTGTTTTCTCCCAGGTATGTTACCATGAGCAGGAGCACAATTATTAATGCCGAATACGACAAAGTTTGGAATCAGCTGATTCTTCAAAAGGAGTTTGTAAACAATTGGTCGCCCTGGACCGGGAAAGATCCAAATGTAAAAATGGAATACACCGGAGTTGACGGAACAGTTGGAGCGGTTTACCGTTGGTCGGGTAATAAAAAAATTGGCAAAGGGAGTATGGCCATTACAGCTGTTGTTCCGGGAGAAAAAGTTGTTTCCCGTTTACGTTTCGAAGGCATGGGAGAAGCGGATGTTACACTGGTTCTGCAATCTGATTCCGGAAAACAAAAGGTAGAGTGGATCTATACTACCGATAACGGAAATCGAATCATGGCCAGAATTTTTGGCAGGTTTACCGATAAATTCCTTGGTCCCGATTTCGAATCCGGATTAAGTAAACTAAAAGCATATTGCGAGTCGTGACAAATCTTTTCTTCGACTACCCATTATAACTTCAGATTGCTTCTGTCGATCTTTTCGTACAATCCACCGTACATCACCATTTTCACTCCGTCCTGCAGTAAGAAATCGTGAGGGAAGCCCAGTTCAATGCTGCTGACTTCATCCAATTGTTTCATGTGTTCATCAAAAAGCGTTGAATGGAAACAACCCAGGCTTTCACTGAATTGCTGAACATTTCTCGATCCGATAATAGGAATGACGTGTGCTGAATTTTTTCGTACCCAATTGAGCGCGACATGTGCCGGCGGACAATTAATTTCTTTGGCAATATCAACTACTTTTTGCGCAATGGCCATGCTTTTTTCATTGAGTCGGCGTGAACCTTCTTTTAATCGTTTCGGGTCGTTATTGTTGCCAAGGTATTTTCCTGTTAATGCCCCTCCTGCAAGTGGAGCCCAAGCCGTTACTCCCATATCGGTGTATTTTGCCAAGGGTAAAAGGTCACGTTCGGCATCACGGGTAATCAGTGAATACTCAACCTGCATTCCTGCAAAGCGCGACCATCCTTTTAATTCTGCAATCGCATTGCAACGCGAAATCATCCATGCAGGTGTGTCGGATATTGCGATGTACATCACCTTGCCTGAACGTACAAGATCGTCCAGCGCGCGTAAAACTTCATCTTCGGCTGTGGTGAAATCCCAAGCGTGAACGTAGAGAATATCAACATAATCGAGTTGCAACCGTTTTAAACTGCCTTCCAGATTCTGCACCATCCCCTTGCGGTGATTACCACTGTCGTTTATGCGGTTAGGCTGTGTAAACAGAGTGCATTTGGTGGCGATGACCAATTCATCTCTTCTGTCACCTTCTTTGATGAAGTCGCCAATGAATTTTTCGCTTGTTCCTTCGGTGTAACGGTTGGCAGTATCAATAAAATTTCCGCCTGCATCCAAAAATGTATTCCAGATTTTTCGGCTTTCTTCCTTGTTTGCACCATATCCCCACTCTTCCCCAAACGTCATTGTACCTAAACATAATTCCGAAACACGAAGTCCGCTTTTTCCAAATAATTTGTAACGCATACACGATTTTTTTTGTAAGATATTGCATTTTGGGATGTATTGTTTGTCGGTTGAGAAAAAATAGGGGAAATCCACCTGAGGGATGCAGAAGACCAATGGTTTTTAAGACTTTCCTCTTATTAAATGTATCCTGCAGATCTTTGGTATGGCTTGAGTTGAACAAAATATCACGGTTAAAATTCAGTGTTCGCATTTCAGTCCTTTTTATCCTTTATCTTTACTTTATGAGTGGCCACCAGCAGCAAAATGTCCGACTTTCCTTCCTGATTTTAGTATTGGGGACAGGTATTATGGCGGTGAAATTTCTGGCTTGGTACCTTACCCATAGTAATACTATCCTCACCGATGCTCTGGAAAGTATTGTTAATGTTTTGGCAGGATCTTTTTCTTTGTTTGCATTATGGCTTTCGTCTAAACCACGAGATGAGGAGCATCCCTATGGACATGGTAAAATTGAATTCATTTCGGCAGGATTTGAAGGCGCATTGATTTTACTTGCCGGTTTGGGAATTCTGGTAAAGTCTGTCTTCAATCTGGTTCATCCTGCACATTTGCATGATCTGGAAACAGGGATAGGGCTATCGATCGCAACCGGCGGACTTAATTATCTATTTGGAGTTATTCTGGTAATGCGCGGAAAAAAATCACGTTCGCTTGCATTAACTGCCAATGGAGAACACCTCAAAAGTGATGGCTACACATCTGCTGCCATGGTTGGGGGATTGATCATTGTCTTTTTTACGGGTTATGTTTGGCTTGATTCTGTTGTTGCTATTCTTATGGCAGTGTTAATTGTTTACATGGGTTACCGCATTGTACGTCGTTCACTGGCTGGTATAATGGATGAAGCAGATCTGGATGTGATTGATGAAATTCTTGAAGTATTGAACAGGAACCGAAAAACGGAATGGATCGATGTACATAATTTGCGTGTCATCAAATACGGTACGACCTACCATATCGATTGCCATGTAACCCAACCGTGGTATTTCGATTTAAAGCATTCGCACGATAGCATTGAGGAGTTAACGCAGATTATAGAACGGGAAGTTCAGGCAGAAGTTGAATTTTTTATTCACACAGATCCTTGTATCCCTTCATCTTGCAAAATTTGTGAAGTGCAGGATTGTAAATTCAGAAGCGAGGATGTAAATAAAAAAATAATTTGGACAAGAACTACTTTGCTGACCAACCAGAAACACGGTTTATGATTGGTCATTTACAACGAAAGATTTATTTTGGAATTGTATTCCTCATTTTTCTAAGCATTTTTTCTTCCTGCAAAAAAGAAAAAATTGAGAAAGTCTGTCCCGATTTTTTAGGTGAATGGCATTCCGATACACTCACAGAAACAGCCACCGGGAGACGAATTGAAACCTATCTAAAAATTAACGGTGATTTTGGTGAATATGGGTTTGCCTGTTCTGTTAATTGTACTTCCTGCGAATGCACGAAATTGTTTTCAGGACTTATTCGTATCAATGTCGATCGAAAATTGCTTTACTTTGGCAAGGCCTTCGGTGGTGGAATTACTCGGTTAAAAATCGGAGCATTGCCACAGCAGGATCAAAATGAAAAATGGTTGTGTAAAATCAATGATATTGTGCTTTATAAGCGATAAACATGCGAATATTCTTACTTGATAATTACGATAGTTTTACCTGGAATCTTGAGCACTACCTTCAAGGACTCGGAGCCGAAGTTGAAGTGCGTCGTAACAATGAGGTTGATGTCGAATTCGCTGCATCATTCGATAGGATTGTTCTCTCACCCGGTCCGGGCCTTCCCAAGGATTCGGGGATTTTAATGGATGTGATAAAACGCTATCAGAATGAAAAACCAATTCTGGGTGTTTGCCTTGGACTACAGGCAATCGCCATACATTTTGGAGCACAACTTCGTCAATTGGATAAAGTTGCGCATGGAGTCTCTACTTCCTGTTCCATTACCGATTTCAGCGATCTGCTTTTTGCAGGACTCCCTCCTGTGATTGAAATTGGACGTTACCATAGCTGGGTAGTAGATGAAAAAACTCTCCCTGCTGATCTGATCATTACATCCGAAGATGAGCGTGGACAAATCATGTCCTTGCGGCACAGAAAATTACCCATTCATGCTGTGCAGTTTCATCCTGAATCTGTACTCACCCCTCATGGAAAAAAGATCCTCCGAAACTGGATGGATATCCGGTTCTGATTTGAGTCTTAAAGGCCTTTTTCATTGTTCATTAATTGAAAAATGAAGGAATATTAATGCGACCGTTTGATGTTCAAGTAAAAATTTTGATTTTTTCAATTTCGATTTTTAGCTAAAGAGGGTGAAATATGAAGTAATTGTTTGTTAATTGTTAATAGACGAAATGCCAAGGATTGTCATTGAATTTCTATGAAACTACCTTTTTTGCAAATTAGTAGTACAAATTTTCTGCTCAACAATATTTTTTTTTCGATAGATATCTCTAAATAGAATGTGTAGGTTGTTCCGCTAAATATAATTCAGCCATAATTTACTCTTTTTATTGTCGTATTAGATTTGATCCATGAATCAAATGCGAAAACTACTCTACATTCCAATAAAAGTGAAATTGTTTTTTGCGTTTTCATTTTTTCTGGTTCTTGGTGCAATACTATTTTTTCTTACACAGTATTATAATTCAAAAAAATCTGAATCAGAACATCAACTTTTTGAAATCTCTGAATTGCATGTAAATGTCCTTCAATATCTTGTTGAACAGGAGCGCTTTTTTAATAATGAGGCTCATCAGGAAGCGTTTTTTCGTGAAGGTGAGAGTCCTGGTTTGAGTGGGATTGAAAAACGAGCCGGACTGGTTGAAGTGACAATGACTAATCTTGAGAAATCGCGGCCTGACCTGAAAAATAGATTTTTTGGATTGCGCGAGGACTGGATAAGAATGCGCAGAGTATTTCAAGAATGCAGAGCAATTCTCTTAAAACGTGGGTTTAAGGATTATGGAATGGAAGGAAAAATGCGAAAATCAATCCATGCATTACTAGACGATCCAGTTTTGAGCCAGTTCCGGTCGGACCTTTTATCATTGAGGCGGCACGAGAAAGATTATATTATCAGAGGTTCTGATCAGTATGTTGAATTATTGAGGCTTGAAAGCGCACAACTTGAGGGGAAAATAATTCGGTATCAACAACAAGTCAAAATAGATTTTTCAGCTCAATTGACTTTGCTTAACCGTTTTTTACTTTATTTCAATGAGTTTGCCCGACTTGATCGTTATTTAGGCAGAAATAGTTCAGAGGGATTGAAAGCTGAACTTTTTTTTCATTCACAAAAACTAGAGATCAGTTTTCAGCATCTAATTGCTGAATTGAACACAATTATCGCCGAAGAACTGCAATCCATTCATGATACTTATATCATTACATTAGTGTTGCTCATTATTGTAAGCATCATTTCAAGTTTTGCATTAACCCGAATTCTGACAGGTCGTTTACAGCGAATTGGAAGAAGAATTGAAGATTTTGTTAGAAGTAATTTTTCGAAAATTCCGGATTATAATCCCGGTATAATGCGCGATGAGATCTATCAGATTCATTTGTATTTATCGGCAATGGAACAGGAAATTGCTGTACGTTTTCGGGATTACAGGGAATCTACAGAGCGGAAGACAGTTGAAATTCTGGAAAAAAGTAAAAGGATCGAATTTCAGAAGCAACGTATTGAGGAGCAGCGTGATGTTTTATTTTACCAAAAGGAAGTGGTAGAAGTTCAGAATAAGCGAATTATTGATTCAATAGTATATGCCAAGCGAATACAGGATTATCTATTCCCAAAACAGAAAAAAATACAGAATCTTCTTGGTAATTATGCTTTGTATTTTCAGCCAAAAGATATTGTCAGTGGCGATTTTTTCTGGATTGAGAAACTAGGCAGCATCACATGGGTTGCAGTTGTGGATTGCACCGGTCATGGTGTACCGGGAGCATTTATGAGTATCATCGGAAATACATTATTGAACCAAGCTGTATTTGAAAAAGGAATAACATCTCCTTCTGAAGTGCTGAATTTTTTGAATCAGGGAGTTTCAAAAAAACTCGGCCAAAATGGATCCGGATCTGAAATAAAAGATGGAATGGATATAGCATTGGTTTGTATTCATGAATCTGGAAACGGAACGTTTGAATTGACTTTTTCCGGTGCTCAGCGTCCTTTGGTTGTCGTTCGTAATGGCGAATTAATGGAATATAAGGGGCAGCGAAGGCCAATAGGCTGGGTTGTAGATCATGAAATACAACGATTTGATGAAGTAAAAGTAAATCTGGCTAAAGGCGATCGT
>JBKBUQ010000160.1:0-6707 GCA_046289975.1 Flavobacteriales bacterium
GTTTCCGTGACAATCACAGGTTTTCCGCAGGAGGAAGCTTCCAGAACTGATACACCAAAACTTTCGTACTGACTCACATTCATAAAAATATCAATTTCCTGATGAATGAGCGGCACAGCATCGTAAGGAACTTTTCCAACGAACTTTACCGTTTCGGGAATACAATCGCGTGAGGCCTGGCGAATCAAATTATTTCGAAGTGATCCATCACCTGCAATTAACAATCGTAATGGCAAATCCGGTCTTCGCTTCTGAACCATAGAAAATGCAGCGAGAAGGAAATCGATAGCATAAATAGATTCAAGCGCTTTAACCGTTCCCACAACTACTGACGTTGAAGGAAAATAATGGTTGAACTTTTTATCCTGAAATTTTTCTGTATCGACTCCAAAAGGCATCCGGACTGCTTCTACTCCCCAGTGTTGCTCGAGGATTTGAGTAAGCATATGACTGGTAGCAAAAATTCTGTCTGCAGCATCCAAATTTTTCCGCATGATCGATCTCCGGATCATACCATTTGGAAAATGGGTGATATCACTTCCCCAAACTGAAATAAAAAATGGATGAAAACCCGTTTTACGTCCAATCATCCCATAACTACTTGCATAATGCGCATGGACAACATGTGGGCGAAAATCGTCGATAGCCTCCTGAGCTTTTTTCTCAGCGAAAAAGTACCTGAACTTTCCAAAAAATGAAGGTGAATCAGGTGCATAAACTTTAATGCGGTGTTTGCTGTACCAATCATTGGAAGGGACATCGAATGACCAAACCGCAATTTGCAATCCCCGCTTGGCCAATCCGCTTGCCCAGCGTTGCACATGTGCTGAATTCACATCAGCAAGAATCAATATTCTTAAATCAGATGGATCGGTCATGGAGGAAAAGATAACGCAAATATTTTATAAAAGTAAATCTGTACGCTTTGGCATGGGCCAGTCCTGCAATCGGCAGCAGCAAATGAAACAACAACACGCGACTTAAAATGTGACAAAAAACAACAAGATGCAACACAAAAACATGCAGGAAGTTTCTGTGTTTGGAGGCAAATTTCAAACGGCTGATCAACTGGTTGCTAATCACACGATTCAAATTGCTTTTGGAACTTTGTCCACCCAGATGAGTTATCCGTGGCTCATGAAAATACCTTACTGTGTATCCTGCCTTTGAAACACGAAAGCAAAGATCCACATCCTCCATCCAGAACAACTCAGGATCGAGTCCGCCGACCTTTGTATAAATCACTCTGTCGAACAACAAGGCAGCGCCTGAAAGACATTCCGGAGAAAAATCGGAATTAAATGTTTCGGTGGCATAATTCCCAATTGAAAACAAACGATGCAAAAAAAACAACTCCAGCAAGGAAGACAATAATCCGGGAATTCTCCAGGCACTCACCTGCAAACTACCATCCGCATTCAGCAGTTGTGGTCCGGAAATTCCGGCCTTGGTAACACTATGCAGATCCACCCAATGCTGCAAAGCACCGGGCTCTACAATAGTATCGGGATTCAGCAAAAGAATCAAATCGCCCGTACATGCATCCATTCCCACATTATTTGCAGGGGAAAATCCCATATTGGAATTGGATGCGATCAATTGAAATTCCGGAAACTCTGCACGAACCATTTCAACACTGCCATCATAAGAAGCATTATCCACAATAAGCACTTCCATTCCCGAAACCGCATGCGTTCGTAATGAAAGCAGACAATCACGTAAGACATCCTTTACCCGGAAATTCACAATAATAATACTGACTTTACGCCCCGATTGCATTCAACAAATATACTGACTCCTATGTTGATACTGTTGTTGTGACCAAAGAAGAGTGAACAGCAAAAAGTGAACAGTTTCCGGCGGCATCTTGAGGTATGCCTGCTAAATTGGGAAAGGAGCCTTGGAAATCAATTAATACTGATCACTCACGGATCTTAGCTTTTCTTCCTGAAACAAAACAATGAATACAATCGAGTTTAAATTCTCCGCGATATTTACCGGTATTGGCAAAATGCCTTGATCATTTCCTCAGAAAAAGCATAACCCAAATTTAAGGCCCGGTATAAATCAGAACAACCTAACTGCGGACGACCATCCATAATGAACGCCAGTCCTCTGTTATGATAAGCCTCAGAATATTGCGGAAACAGTGAAATGGCGGTTGAAAAATCATCAATTGCCTCCCTGTAATCCGAAAACATCAAATAAATATTTCCCCGAAGGAGATAATTGGACGCTTTTTCCGGTTCAAGAGAAATGGAACGATTAACATCTGTGAATGCTCCACCGTAATCTCCCAGCATCTTTTTGGATTGAGCTCTGTAAAAATACAAATACCCTGTTGTATCATTCTCCAAAATGGCACTATCAAACTTTCGCAATGCTTCATTTTGCTGACCAAGTTCAAGATTGGTAATTCCCAACATAAGTGCAACTATTGATTTATCCAGACTAAGAGAAAAAGCATTTTTGAAATCGGATTCCGCCAATTCATGTTTACCCATTTTTAAATACACCATTCCCCGATTAAAATAGCTTACTGCAAAACCGGGCATAAAACGAATTGCTTGTGAGAAGTAAGTTAAAGCCGCCTGGTCATCTCCTCTTTTGGCAGCGATTGTACCTTTTAAATCATTGACCAATGCAGAAATGGATTGATCTCCTGAAATAGAATCCATAATAGTGTTTGCGTCGGAAAAGTGCCCCCATTCCACATAAATCATGGCACGCCGGATTTTTAACGTATTATTTTTTTCTCCCAACATTTGTAGAGTATCCAATTCCAAAATAGCGTTAGCATAGTCTTTCATCAATAAAAAATCCTCTGATAACCACTCACGAACCGCCAGATTTGTCTTTCCGATACTCCTCAAGCTATCGAGATCCTTTTGAGCACCGGATAAATCAGATGCCAGAATTTTCAGTTTTGCCCTGCGATCATAGATAAATTCAGAATAGGGATTTATCAGCATTGCTTTATTGTAATCAAGTAATGCTTCCTGAACTCTTCCCATTCGGAATAATAAATTGGCTCTTTTCATCAATGGATCCGCCCATGTTACATCAAACTGAATGGCATTGGTATAATGAACGATCGCAATATCCCATTGTCCCATAGCCAATGCGTTATCTCCCTGCCGCAGATGATTGTATCCTTCATCGCGGGAAGATTGTGCATCAATTCGCAGACAAAATGAAGTAACTAATAAAAAAATGAAAACCAATCGAACAAACATAAAAACCTCCTGTCAGGTGATTATTGCATATAATTTTAAAACGATCAAAAGAGGAATTTGTTCTAAAAAAATCAAACAGGTAAAAAGAAAAGGATCATTTTCTCCATTTCATCACCCCATCTCTCCCAGTTGTGCGTTTGTTCGTACACATCGCGCGAAGAGACCATCCACTTCTCGTGGTTCTCAATTTGTAAAAAATGGGCAACAAAATAATCTGCATATGCTGTTGCTGTAGCCTCTGCAGGAAACAAAATACCGCTTTTACCTTCAACAAGAGCATCGGCAATTCCACCGGTTTTTCGAGCAACAGAAGGAGTTCCGCAGGCAGCTGCCTCACAAAAAACTATTCCGTAACACTCTGCAACGGATGGTAAAAAAAGAAAATGACTTCTTAAAAGTGCATCGATTATCCTCTTTTCTCCATCGGCATCGTTTTTATTCACGAAGTGAACAACGGTAATACCCTCATCGCTGATTCCGGGATCACAACCGATAATCTCCAGCTGAACCGGAATGTTACGAGCCTGAAGTAACCGAAAGGTTTCCAAAACCAGTGGACCACCCTTACGTTGCCAATCGACACCCAAAAACAACAAACGCAAAACCGAGTTATCCCGAATGGTCAGTGCCTGTTTCCGTTCCGGAACATTTCGCAGATTAGCCCCAAAAGGAATGCGAAACACCTTTTCGCTTTGAGCACCGTGATCGCGAATGGCAGAGGTAGCCGCCCACTGTCCCGGATAAGCGCAGAACAATGCATTCTGAATGGCTCTATCTTCTATCTCCTTCGATTGAATCAATGAGGAAGTGCTCAAAGAGGTATAGGCCGGATAGTAATCGACCATGTTTGCAAACGTAGTATCCGAAATCAGCACATAAGGAATGGAAAGTTTCAAGTGCGCAACAAGCGATGATCCGGTAGGAGCGATAAGCACATCGATTTTCTTATCCCTTATCTTCTCGGCAATCAGTTTTGCATAATGCTTGCTTAAGCGTTCAGAATGGGAATAGTCGAATGCCTTCCCGGTAAAGAGTCGGGTAAGACGGTTACGGATTTTCCCCAACTTTAGAGGTAAACCACCATCCAGCGGACCTAAAACTTCCACATGACTGAAACGCTTTTTCAATTCCTCCAGCATCACAGAGTGAATTCCCGACCACGACCGTTTATCATAAGGATCAGTAGCGGTAAGAAACCCTATGCGGGGAAAATCATGCATGTGTAGTCGAATCGTCGTTCATCAATGCCGCATACTTTTCGCGATGCTGAACGATATGAGAAGGCCAGGTAGAATCGATAGGAACAAAACGGTACTTGAACCCACGACCAAAAATATCTTCGCCCGATACAATAGCCTTTCGGATACGTTCAGGATCCTTGTATTCGGGTTTATTGTATTCGCTGTGTGCAAATGCCTCAAGTTTTGTAATGATGCGATCCACTCCACCCAAATAAGAAAAATGCCAGCCACCCTGCTCAACAAATCGTACGTTTAAGGCACGCATTTCGCTTCGTAATTTCATTCTCCAGTAAAACCGATGCGCCGGCTTCGAATGGAAATAACTCAAAAGTTTCATTCCCAATTCACGGAAATCCTGAATTGAACCTTTAATTTCCGATTTATTCACCATTATGGTTCCATTCCAGAAATAGGGATGTTTTCCAACTTCGGTTGCATTGATGCAATTGAGGTAATAATAAAACATGCGCTGACGAAAAATGCGAACTCCTGATGAATTCTTTTCGCGCACTATCACTTCCGGTTTCGGAATTTCATCGACATCGGAGATCAACACGACATCATCCGGCTTTGCATCCTTCAATCCGATTGCAATGGAATTCCGCTGATGTTTCTCCAGCACCCATGAATCTCCATTTGGATTTTCGGGATAGGTGTCAACCACAACATGAATAATGCGATCGTGAAATGCACTAAAACGATCCTTATTGCGTTGGTAGTGCAATGGTTTTTCTTTTCCCTGATGTGTTTGCGTGGCTTCCACCAAAACAAATTTATCGACCACACCACTAAGTGTATTCAGCCGGATCTCAAGCAGATCTAGTTCATTGAAAAACGTAAAACAATCGTAGATCATCGCCTGACAATTTTAAACAAAAGATATGGTAAAATAAAAACAGGAATCCGCCATGCAAGTCCGGCGGTGAACAATCGCTTTCTATCCGGAAGAATCTCAATGTCTTCACCTTTTAACAAACGGTCAAAGAAACCATTAAGGTAACGCATCCAAACTGATAAGCGATTTCCGAATCCAATGCTGTAATGAACCTGGATCAACTGCAAAACAGGTAAATAGAATTTCTTCATTACCGGAATATCCTTACTCAGCCCTTTTGGATTAACACGGACGCCTGAGATACATTGCTGATCTGGCAAAAATTCGAACCGCAAACCCTCACAAGACAACCGCAACCAGAACTCCCAATCTTCAACACTGATCAGCTCTTCTCTAAACAAATGATTATTCAGACTATCTTTTCTGATGAGAAGCGTATTCATCCGGAAAACGTTTCGTTTCAACAAACGCCCAATTACAACATTCCCTGATCCGGAAAACTTTTCATCATTCTGATATTCTCCCGATGAAGAAAAATCGGCCTTGCCGATAAAATGAAAAAAATCACTGTACACAATGTCCAAATCCGAATGATTATCCAACCATTTCGATTGTCGTTCCAGTTTCAGAGGAGCAAGAACATCATCCGCATCCAGAAACTGGATGTACTTTCCTTTACACTCTTTCAACCCCCTGTTGCGCGCTGCCGAAACACCGGAATTTCGGTCCAGACGTATATAGCGAAAACGGTCGTCGCCTTCCATCAATTTTCCCACCACATGCGCGGTATCATCAGTCGAACAATCATCGATAATGATGCATTCCCAATCACCCAGCGTTTGCGCCTTCAGCGAATGAATGGCATCACCGATAAATGCGGCGTAATTGTAGGTGGGGATGATTACGCTGACTTTCATCGCCCGATCAATTTGTTGAAGCCTGCCCACAACTGATACATCCAATAATATACTTTAGGTGCAAATGCCTTTCGAACCCGTTTGCGTTCCTCCTGAATACTAAGAACCTGCTCGGGTGAGGAGCTAAAGCCGGTGGTATCAAAAACGCTCACAACCCTTTGAAAATAACAGGAGTTGATATGATACTTCCAGAATGCTTTGACAAAAAATGCATAATCAGCTATCACCTTGAATGATTCGTCGTAACCATTC
This sequence comes from Flavobacteriales bacterium, assembly GCA_046289975.1. Lineage (GTDB taxonomy): Bacteria > Bacteroidota > Bacteroidia > Flavobacteriales_D > UBA2798 > UBA2798. The sequence goes on from JBKBUQ010000160.1 coordinate 6,482, forward strand.
AGGTTTTCGAGCAATTTGCGATTAATGAACTGAGACTGATGAGCAATAACATCGCGCAGCAAAAAAAATGTGTTCATTTTAGCCGGATGTCGTTTCGTACCGTAAACACCGCGCACATCCGAAAGCTGACAATCGCCGTACAATACATCGATAGTATCATTCAGCCGACTAACGGCATCCTGAATAACCTTTTCATCAACAAGCACATCACCCGAATTGAGAAACA
>JBKBUQ010000161.1:0-6612 GCA_046289975.1 Flavobacteriales bacterium
CCATGCGCTATTTTTTTTAACGCATCATTTTTCATCACCGGATTATTACCATTCCTGTCAGTGGGACCACTTCCTGCAATGATCAGTGCGACCGGTATCGCTTTTTTTGCTTTGGGTACACAAAGGGTTCCATATAAAATTCCGGTGCCGGTGTTCAGTTGCAATTCACTCTCAACAAATCTCGGTTTTGCTCCGGAAATCAATGGAGCAATCAAAAATAACAGAAGAAATATGCGTGCATTTTTCATGATGAACCAATGTTGAAATGAAATGATCGTATTACAGTTTGCCTTTCAAATGCTTTCCGGTATACGAGCGTTTGTTCTTGATGATATCCTCCGGTACACCTTCAAAAACAATCTCACCTCCATCTTCGCCGCCTTCCGGACCCAGATCGACGATCCAATCGGCACATTTTATCACATCTGCATTGTGCTCAATAATCAGCACGCTGTGGCCCCTATCGATGAGTGCATTAAGCGCGTGTAATAATTTCTTGATATCGTGAAAATGAAGTCCTGTTGTGGGCTCATCAAAAATGAACAAAGTAGTTGAATCGTTTTTTTCGTTACCGAGAAAAGAAGCCAATTTTATGCGTTGAGCTTCCCCTCCGGAAAGGGTACTGGATGATTGCCCAAGTTTCACGTATCCCAATCCTACTTCCTGTAACGGTTGCAGTCGTGCTACTATTTTTGATTCATGATCGCCTTTTCCTTTACTGTGTTTTTTAAAGAAGGTGATGGCATCATCTACCGTCAATTCAAGAATATCAAAAATACTCTTTTCATGAAACTGCACTTCAAGTACTTCGTCGCGGTAACGTTTGCCCTTGCATTCTTCACACTGCAAATGTACGTCGGCCATGAATTGCATTTCAACAGTAATTGACCCTTCTCCTTCGCACATTTCGCATCGGCCACCATCTACGTTGAATGAAAAATGGGATGGTTTGAATCCCTTTACCTTCGATGCTTGCTGAACAGAATACAAATTCCTGATTTCATCAAATGCTTTTACGTAGGTAACAGGATTACTTCTTGATGATTTTCCGATCGGATTCTGATCAATAAATTCTACCGCCTGTAATTGCCGGAACGATCCGCTCATGCCATCAAACATTCCGGATTTATCCCCATATCCGCCAAAGTGTTTGGTCAAGGCAGGATGAAGAACACGTTTGATAAGGGATGATTTTCCGGATCCGCTCACTCCGGTTACAACGGTTAATACTCCGATGGGGAGTTTCACATCTACACCTTTCAGATTGTTTTCCCTAACACCTTTAAGCTCGATATAATCTTTCCATTTGCGGCGCTTTTCTGGTACAGGAATTACTTCCTTGCCTGTAAGATACGCTGCAGTCATGCTTTTTCCTGCAGTAAGCAAATCGTTGTGATCACCCTGAAATACCACTTCACCGCCCAGCGACCCCGCCATCGGGCCCATATCTACTATTTCATCGGCAGTGCGCATCACTTCTTCGTCGTGTTCAACAACAATCACCGTATTACCAATATCACGCAGCGATTTCAAAACTTTAATCAGACGCTGCGTGTCTCTTGGATGCAATCCGATTGAAGGTTCATCCAGAATATACATCGATCCGACCAGACTGCTGCCTAATGATGTGGCAAGATTTATCCGTTGCGATTCTCCCCCTGAAAGCGTATTGGCATTTCGGTTTAATGTGAGGTATCCTAATCCAACATCATCGAGGAATTGCAATCGGCTCCTGATTTCAATTAAGATCCGTTTTGCAATTTTTTCTTCATGTTGATTGAGCTTCATTCCTTCGAAAAATCCACTAAGACGACTTATCGGTTCAAATAGTAATTCTGTCATGGATCTTCCACCAACTTTAACGTACTGGGCATCTTTTCGCAATCGTGTTCCCATGCAATCCGGACAGTCCGTTTTACCGCGGTAACGACTCAGCATAACCCTGTACTGAATTTTGTACATATTGCTTTCCAGGTGACGGAAAAATTCATCCAGTCCGTCAAAATGTTTATTTCCCTTCCAAAGCACATTCATTTGTTCTTTGGTAAGTTGTCCAACAGGTTTGTGAATGGGGAAATTGAATTTATCTGCAGTTTTAATCAATTGTTTTTTCCATTCTCCCATCGTTTCGCCTTTCCAGCAGGCTACTGCATCCTCGTAAACGGAAAGCGATTTGTTGGGAAGCACCAGATCAGGATCAATACCAATAACACTTCCAAATCCTTCGCAGGTTTTACAGGCTCCTATCGGATTGTTAAACGTAAAAAAATGAACACTGGGTTCCTCAAACAAAATCCCATCCGCTTCAAACTTATTGCTGAAGAATCGGCGGGTTTTCTTTTCATCCTGCACTTCAACTACACATTCTCCTTCACCTTCAAAAAAAGCAGTTTCAACAGAATCGGCAATGCGACTTTCATTTTCTTCGTTTCCTGCTTCTGCAACAAAACGGTCGATAATTACATAGATCTCATCGGCATTTTTAAATTTTTTGGTAAGAGCATCTTCAATCGTGAGGATTTGTCCGTTATGTTCTATTCGGGTAAATCCCTGTTGTTGGAGTAATTCAAGCTGTTTTTGGTGGGTTCTGTCGTTTTTGCGAATGAAGGGAGCAAACAAAATCACACGTGTTCCTTTACTGAGCTGTTGTATGTAATTGACCACATCTGCCGTTCGTTCGCGCTTGACTTCCTTTCCGCTAATCGGCGAATAGGTTTTTCCAACGCGTGCAAAAAGGAGTTTCATGTAATCGTATATCTCCGTAACTGTACCAACAGTAGAACGGGGATTTCTGCTGATTACCTTTTGTTCAATTGCTACGGCAGGTGAAATTCCTCTAATGTGATCAACTTCGGGTTTGTCGAGCCTTCCCAGAAACTGGCGAGCATAAGCGGAAAGACTTTCAACATACCTCCGCTGACCTTCGGCGTAAAGGGTATCAAAAGCCAGCGATGATTTGCCCGAACCGGATAAACCCGTTACCACAACCAATTTGTTGCGGGGAATGGCAACACTCACATTTTTCAGGTTGTGTACGCGCGCTCCTTCAATGAGGATATGTGACTTTACAGAGACTTTATCTTTGGTGGCTGACATAGCTTGCTTTCGGGAAAGATGCAAAATTAGCATGTATTTGGGTTATTGTCCTTAAAAAAGCCATTAGGATCATTAATGTGGACAACTTTTTATGTGCTGCTTTCTGGTCATATCCGGAAATGGCTTGTTTTTTCGCTTTTGTTGACCGTCTTCCTTTTGAAATTCGAACGAACATTTAGCCTTTCTCATGTTTCTTTTCACCTTTAACAAACAATTCATCCGATAATTTGTTTTTTCCTTGGGTACTTGTCATTTTTTAATAAGTTTTGCACCCGAATCCTGAAACCATGCACCATAGCCGAATTGCATTTCTCGTTGTATCTTTTTTCCTTTTTATATCAATTCCTTCTTTTTCGCAGGAGAAATTCACTGTTTCCGGATATGTAAAAGACGGTGCTACCGGTGAATATATGATGGCTGCCAATGTATATGTTATCGAAACCCAAAAGGGTACTACAACCAACGGATATGGTTTTTACTCGATCACGCTGCCTAAAGGAAAATACAAACTCAAATTTTCATTTATAGGTTATCAGGACCTGACCAAAGATGTCGAGCTCAATGGAAACACAACGCTAAATGTCCAGCTGAATCCGGATTCTTATCAGATTGATGAGATTGAAGTTGTTGCCGATGGGGCAAAGGAAAACACGAACAGTACGGATATGGGTAGGGTAGGTCTGGATGTGGAAAAAATAAAAACGCTACCGGCTTTCATGGGAGAAGTTGACATCATGAAAACGATTCAATTGCTTCCGGGTGTACAAGCAGCCGGTGAAGGAAATTCCGGATTCTATGTTCGCGGTGGTGGTCCTGACCAAAACCTGATTCTTCTGGATGAAGCAGTGGTGTACAATGCATCCCACTTGTTCGGATTTTTTTCTGTTTTTAATGCTGATGCCGTTCGTAATGTAGAGTTGTACAAAGGTTCTATGCCTGCAAATTTCGGGGGACGCCTTGCTTCGGTGGTGGAGGTTTCCATGAAAGAAGGCAATAGCAAGGAAGTAAAAGTAGATGGTGGAATCGGACTTATTTCATCACGACTTACCGTTCAGGGTCCCATAAAAAAAGACACCAGCTCATTTATGATTTCAGGTCGCAGAACCTATATTGATGTGCTCATGAAACCATTCATTAAAGAGAGTTCTCCCTTCAGAGGTACAGGATATTATTTTTACGATTTGAATGCCAAGTTTAATTACCGGTTCAATGATAAGGACAGGTTGTTTTTTAGTGGTTATTTTGGTAAGGATGTGTTTGATTTCGGAAATAAGGATGCCGGTTTTGGTGTACGTATTCCTTGGGGAAATGCGACTGCAACGGTTCGATGGAACCACCTCTTCAATTCGAAATTGTTTATGAATGTTTCCGCTATTTACAGCAAATACGATTTTCAGTTTGCCGCAAGTCAGGATGATTTTGAATTCGCAATTTTTTCCGGTATTCAGGATTGGAACGGAAAGCTGGATTTTTTCTACTTACCCAATCCCCGTCACAATATCAAGTTTGGATCGTTTTATACCTACCACACCTTCATTCCATCCTCTGCAACCGCACGTCAGGGCGATCTTGAATTCGATACAGGAGATCGGGTAAAACTGTTTGCCCACGAAGCTGCAGTTTATTTTAACGATGATTTCGATCTCACTGAGGAAATCAGAATCAGTGCAGGCTTACGTTATTCCGCATTTAATCAGGTTGGACCGTTTAAGCGTTATGTCAAAGATCCGACACTGGGTACAACCATCGATACAATACACTATTCCTCCGGTGAAAGTGTCAAGCTGTACCATGGTCCGGAACCGCGATTATCGATGCGTTATACATTGAATAAAGTTTCATCGCTTAAAGCAGCATACACCCGGAATCTTCAATTCATTCACCTTGCCTCCCTATCAGCAGTTTCACTTCCTACGGATGTTTGGGTTCCATCTACCGATCGTGTCAATCCCCAGATTGGAAACCAGTACAGCATTGGTTATTTCAGGAATTTGAAAAAGGATGCCTATGAAACTTCTGTTGAAGTGTATTATAAAACCATGCAAAACCAAGTGGAATACCGTGAAGGTGCGCAGCCGGATGACGATGTGAAAGATAATCCCGATAATAATTTTGTATTTGGTTACGGTTGGGCATACGGTGCAGAATTTTTTCTGAAAAAACGCTCCGGAAAATTCAACGGTTGGGTGGGATATACATTGAGCTGGACCAAACGGAGATTTGATGATCTCAATAGCGGTGAATGGTTTTACGCAAAGTTCGATCGCCGCAACGATGTTAGTCTTGCCTTGGTATATGAGCCAAATAAAAAATGGACATTCGGGGCTGTATTTGTTTATGCGCAGGGAAATGCAATTACACTTCCTTATTCCTGGTATATGGTGCAGGATCAAGTGGTATTTGAGTTTGCTCCCAGAAATTCACTGCGGATGCCGGCTTATCACCGTCTTGATCTGAGTGCAACCCGCAAAGGAAAAGAAACCAAGAAGTTTAAATCGAGCTGGAATTTTTCCATATACAATGTGTACAGCCGGTTGAATCCTTATTTCCTCTATGTAGATATTTCAGGAAGTCCGATTGACGGAACACTTACCATTAAAGCAAAACAGGTTTCGCTCTTTCCAATTCTTCCTTCTGTTACCTGGAATTTTAGTTTTTGATTATGGCACTGAAAAAAACAATACTGTTTCTGTTCCCGATAATTCTGCTGGTGTTGGTAGCATGCGAACGCGATGTGGATATTGAAATTCCCGGAGGTACGCGTCAGCCTGCAGTCTATGGATGGATCGAACCGGGAACACCCCCAATCATTATTTTCACCCGTGCACAACCTTATTTTGGTACATCCAATTTTTCAAGTTTTGATGAATTGTTTATACATAATGCAAGCATAACTGTTTCGACCGACAATTATTCTGCGTTGTTGTTTGAGTTATGCAGTAACAATATTCCGGATTCATTATTGCCTGTTGTTGGTCAGTTTCTTGGTTTGGATTCGATCACATTGGCAAGCGTGAATTATTGTGTTTATACCAGTTTTGACGCCAACATTTTCGGAGTAGTGGGAAAGAATTATTACCTCAATATTGCAACTTCAGAAGGTGAACAATTGAGTGCGGTAACTAAAATTCCTCAGCCCGTTGCGCTTGATAGTTTATGGTTTCAACCGGAAAGAGGAGATACTTTAGGCTTTATCTGGGCGCGACTGACTGATCCGGATACACTCGGGAATGCCTACCGCTGGTTTGCACAACGTCAGGGAAAGGATAATGGTTTTATCGCTCCCTACGGTTCATCTTTTGATGATAAGTTCATTAACGGAACCAGTTTTAATTTTGGTGTTCCTCGTGGTGATAATGATTTCGCTCCTACACCTGAGGTAGAAGGTGAACGTGGTTATTTTAAGGTAGGAGATACCGTCATTGCAAAATTCTGCACGATTGATATGGCGCATTTTCAATTCTGGAGAAGCTTCGATACACAACTGGCCAGCAACGGAAATCCCTTTGCAGCACC
>JBKBUQ010000162.1:0-2096 GCA_046289975.1 Flavobacteriales bacterium
ATTGGCCATCACACCTGGTTCGATGCTGAAATTTTTATTGATGCGAAACTTCGGAGAGAAAAGGAATGATCCGGTGAATCCGGTATAGCCTCCGTTGTTTGCACTGATTGCATTCATTCCTATTCCCCATGCACTTTTCATTTTTTTGTTGAACTGAGAATAAAAAACGCGGGCATTATTTACGCTGTGGTCTGCATCACTCCATTGGTTTCGGTAACCAAGACTTAACGAAGGACTCACACTGGTAGAGGCAAATGCTGCATATTCGGCAGTGGCAATATTGTTGGGTTGCAGGAGAAAGTGATCTCTGCCATTGTAAAAACCAAGTCGGTTATCATGAAACTTTTTACGACGAGGTTGTGAAACTCCGTTGTCGCGAACTTCATTTGAAGCAAGTGGGGTACCAGGGTTGTTCAAATCAACAGGCTGACTTTTCAATAGATCAATTGCAGTTACAGCAGCAGTATTTCCGTAAGCCTCAGAGACAAGTTCCGGACGGTAAGCATCAAAAACGTGAACTAATTTTGGCAACTCAGATACAGATACGATTGCAGTCGTTGTATTGGCTTCCTGGTTTTCATTTGCTGCCAATGTGATGTTTTCCTGCTCTATGGCTTGCTCGGTAGAAGCGAATGCAATTTGTTCTTCAATGGTGGAGTTCAGACTAAGCGGCGTGCGGGTTGTAATTGCAAATACCGCAGTGCTCGTTTGTGCTGCACGAGCCTGGTTCCGGTTGATGTCGGACAATTTTGTTGCGGAAATTGTAGTTGCTTCAGTTGAAAGAGAAGCTGAAGTAGTCGCGATGTATTGTTCGTTGCCGACAGAAACTATAGAATTGGATGCAATTCTGTTTCCGGTAGCTGCATTTGGTATCATTGTAGTGAAGCGAGAAGTACCTCCATTTACAAGTGTTGCCGTATGATTTTCTGAAGTTGATTCGTTCTGGATCAGCAACAGAATGCTTCCACCTCCAATGAGTAAAGCAAGTGCTGCAACAGCTGCGTAACGCTTCCATGCGAATGGTTCTGCAATTGCGAGTAATTCACTTTCGTAGGCAAGAACAGGAATTTGTTCTTCTTCGGTGGAAATATGGGATTGTTTCCAGGCATCAAGATCGAGTTCATACTCGGGATGCTCCAAAAGGAAACTGTTCAGTTCTCGTTGTTGCGATGGGGATAAATTCCCTTCAACGTGATCGAACAACCATTTGTCGATGTTGCCATGGTTGATTCTGCTCATGCTAATACGGTTAGGTCCTTGAGTTGTGATTTCATTTTCTGACGGGCACGGAAGAGATACACTTTAACCTGACTCTCTGAAAGGTTCAGGATTTCGCTGATCTCTTTGTATTCGTAGCCTTCAAGATCCCTCAGCAATAAAACAGACCGCTGAACCGGAGTAAGCTGATCGAGACAATAATCTACGATCTCTTTAAGCTCCATCCTTAACTCATCTTCCATGTGCGGCTCCCACTGACTGTATTCCTCCACCAATTCCACGCGATTGCGCGTTTTGATAAAGTTCAACATGCCATTGTGCGCAACAGTAAAGAGCCAGGATTTGGCTTTCTCCCATTCAACTTTTTTCCGGTTTACCCAAAGCTTCGCAAAAGTGTCCTGCACAATGTCCCGAGTGTCCTCGGTGTTGCGCAGACTCTTGAACACAAAACGATGCAATCGTCCTGCGTACTCTTTCACGGCTCTATGGTACTCTGCCCGGTTCAAGTTGTTCGTTTGCTGAAGGTCCTTTGAAACGTGTAACCATGAGATACCCCCAAAAGTTACAGGCCCGCAGAAAAAACGGAAGGACCTCCGTATTTCTTTAGGGAAAGATAATGAAAAGCACTCAATTTCAAGGAATAGCAAGAAAAAAAATCATAAAAGATGTTGACTATTCATAAAGTTTAGGTTTTTGATATTCAGGATTTTGTAAACATTCTCACTAAAACATTTTGTTTAAAACATTGATTATGAATGGTTTTGTTTTAAGGCCGGATGTCCATAATCCTCTAGTCGGTGAAATCGTCCGAAAAGTGAGGTTTGTTGCTTATTTTTAAACATTCACTCAACATTTGTACGCCATGGACCACGTAAAAC
>JBKBUQ010000162.1:2106-6610 GCA_046289975.1 Flavobacteriales bacterium
CCTCAAAAGTTAATGGGAAATGGGTGCCATGGTCAACCGCAAAGGCAATTGACCATGCAGAATGGTTCAGTAAAGGATTGCTTGAATTGGGAATTTCAAAAGGCGATAAAATTGCAATGATTTCAAATAACCGTCCGGAATGGAATATTGCCGATATGGGTATTCTGCAAATAGGTGCGGTAGATGTTCCGGTGTATCCCACCGCATCCGAAAAAGATTACGAATTCATTTTTAACGATGCTGAAGTAAAAATTTGTTTGGTTTCCGGTAAGGAACTCTACGATAAGGTAATGTTGATTCGCGATAAAGTTCCTTCCATGAAAGAAATTTATTCTTTCGATCCCATCGAAGGCGTGAAATCGTGGAATGAAATTCTAGAGAAAGGAAAATCAGCTTCCTTCAACCGCGAAGCTGAGCTGAGATCAACAATGGAAAGTATTTCCGAAGATGACCTTGCGACGCTTATTTATACCAGTGGAACTACCGGTGTGCCCAAAGGGGTAATGCTTACACACAAAAATTTGGTTTGTAATGCAATTGCATGTATTTCCCGACTTCCGGTCGACAGCAAAGGCCGATCACTTAGCTTCTTGCCGATTTGTCACGTTTATGAGCGCATGATTCATTACCTCTACATGATAACAGGGGTGTCCATTTATTTTGCTGAAAGCATCGACACCGTTGGCGATAACCTTAAGGAAGTAAAACCACAGGTATTTGTTGCCGTACCGCGACTGCTTGAAAAAGTGTATGACAAAATTATTGCAAAAGGAACGGATCTCAGAGGTATCAAGAAAAAACTTTTCTTCTGGGCAGTAGATTTGGGTATGCAATACGAACCCGGAAACAGGAACAATTGGTGGTACCGCTTTCGACTAAAAATTGCGCGTAAACTGATTTTTTCCAAATGGCAGGAAGCACTTGGAGGTAATGTGTTGGCAGTAGCTTCAGGAGGCGCAGCATTGCAACCACGCCTCGCACGCATTTTCCTAGCAGCAGGAATTCCCGTAATGGAAGGTTACGGTCTTACTGAAACTTCCCCGGTAATTGCAGTTAATTGTGAAAAGAACGACGGTATTCGTATTGGTACTGTTGGACGTGTTCTGGATAATGTTGAGGTAATGATAGCGTCTGATGGTGAAATTTTGGTGAAGGGTCCAAGCGTTATGAAGGGCTATTACAAGCGTCCGGATGCAACTGCCGAAACGATTGATGCCGATGGCTGGTTGCATACCGGTGACATTGGTGAGTTGGTAGAAGGACAATTCATCCGGATTACCGATCGTAAAAAAGAGATCTTTAAAACATCCGGAGGAAAATACATTGCTCCTCAACCCATGGAAAATAAATTTAAGGAATCACGATTTGTAGAACAGGTAATGATTATTGGTGAAGGACAGAAATTTCCGGCAGCACTGATCGTCCCTGCATTTAATGTAGTAAAAGAGTGGGGAACACGTCATGGTCATCATTTTTCTTCTAATGAAGAAATGGCCAATTCGCCTGTGGTTAAAGCCCGCATAATGCAGGATATTGAAGAATTCAATAAGGATTTTGGGAATTGGGAACAAGTCAAAAAAATTGCCTTGTTGCCTCAAGAGTTTGCAATTCTTTCCGGTGAAATGACACCCACACTTAAATTGAAAAGGAAATTCATCCTCGAAAAATATAAGGATGTGGTAAATGGAATTTACGCTGAATAAATTTTTTTCAGCAAGCTCTTATCCTGACCGGTGATGCCGGAATTAATGTGTTAAAATGAAAAAAATGAAATTCTATAAGTCCGGAAAATTCTGGAAGCGATTGGTGTTGTTTGGATTGGGGATTCCGGTCTTGCTATTTGGAATTTTAGTGGCCGTATTGTACTGGAAACAGGATGCCATTGTACAATACATGATCGGTCAGGCCAATAAGGATTTTAAAGGACGTGTTGAATTAAAGGATTCTCACATTTCTTTATTTGCAAATTTCCCATACATCTCCATCGACCTGGAAGAAGTCAGAATTTTTGAGGATAAGGATAAAACTGATCATCCCATAGTTGAAGTGCATGATTTGTATCTGGGTTTTGATATCTGGACCATCCTATCCGGAAATATGGAGGTGAAACTTATTAAAATGAAGGATGGCGTACTCAATCTGGTTCAGCGCGCCGATGGAAGTTTTAATGTTTCACGAGCCTTTGAGACCAATGAGAAAAAAGTAGAAGACCCTAACGAAGAATTTCACCTTGATTTAAAGGAGATGATCTTTGAGAATATTGATGTTACCAAATACAATGAAAGCAGTGGACTGCTGGTCGATTGTTTTATAACCTATGCCGACTCACGGTTTCGTACAAATCCTGATCATGTTTTTGCATCGCTTGAATCGAAGTTTGAATTAAGTATCATTCAAAATGGTGATACCAGTTTCATTAAACACAAGCATTTTGAGGTTGATACTGAATTCGACTTTATCAAATCAAGCCAGATCATGACAATTGCTCCAACGGAAGTTTTGCTCGAAGGAGCGGATTTTGATATGGAGGGAAGCATTGATTTGTTTCATGATGCCAATCTCGATTTACATTTTTCCGGTTCTAAACCAAATTTTGATTTGTTCATAGCGATGGCTCCCGAAGAATTAATTCCGGTTTTAAAGAAATACGAGAATCAGGGACAGATATTTTTCGATGCAACTGTAAAGGGGAAATCAGCAAACGGAAATCGTCCTGCCATTGATGCGAAATTTGGTTGCGAGCATGCTTACTTCAATAATTTCTCGGTAAATAAAAAACTCGACGATCTTAATTTTGCAGGTTATTTTACAAACGGTGCAAATCGGGATATCAGCACTATGGAATTTGGATTGACCGATTTCTCAGCTAAGCCCGAGGCGGGTATATTTAGCGGTAATCTTATCGTCAAAAATTTCGAATCACCTGATATCACCCTTCAGTTGAAATCGGATTTTGAACTCGAATTCCTGGCTAAATTTTTTGAGGTCACCACGTTAAAAGATCTTGGAGGACGGATAGCGCTAACAATGAATTTTCATGACATCATTGACTTAACAGCTCCTGAACGCGCAATTGAACGGCTCAATGAATCGTATTTCACGCAATTGAAGGTAGAGAATCTGCATTTCCGTAGCGACAATTACAAATTGCCCATTAAGGACATCGACTTGTACCTGGAGATGAATGGACACGAAGCCGATATTCAATACTGCAATGCGAAAGTCGGAAAATCGGATGTGCAATTGAAAGGATCCATCAGTGACCTTCCAGCCATTATTCACCATACGGATATTCCGGTGAAAACAACGCTTGCGATCACGGGTAAGAAAATAGATTTGTATGAACTTACAGGTTCCGATTCATTGACTTCATTTAATGAAATGATTTCGAATTTATCGATGCAATTCACTTTTAAAAGCTCTGCTCGTGCATTTACTGAGTCCAAATTTTTACCTCTTGGTGAATTTTTTGTAGATAATTTATATGCAAAATTGAGTCACTACCCGCATACACTGCACGATTTTCATGCTGATGTTTTTATTGATGAGAATGATTTTCGGGTAGTCGATTTTAAAGGTATGATCGACAAAAGCGATTTCATTTTTTCAGGGAAACAATCGGTTTTTGGCATTTTATGTCTGTTGAGATCAGCCAATTCCCTCAAGCGGGTGCAAAAATTCCCTATTTCCCTGTTATTAAATTTTGCAGGGAATTTAAAGCACGAAGTCACCTGATATTAAGGTGAAGGTACCACTTAACTGAACCTCAAAGTTGGTAGCGTTATTGCCATCACTATCTACATATACGATAGTATTTCCTGCAGATTGCTGGTACGCGATTTGAGCTATACTGCCGGTAAAGTCAGAGGCTCCATTACCACCGCTTCTAAAGGTAAATGTTCCTGAATACAAGGACGAGACATCAATCTTATCTCCCTCGCTCTGGCTAAAATCTGATATGATGTCCTGGTTTCCATTACCGATTCCAGAGTTGCTGGAAAGCGCATAAACGAAGTTATCATTGCCACTCCCTCCAAGAAGCGTGTCAACACCATCGTCACCTTTCACACGGTCATTGCCAGCACCACCTGTCAGGTAATCATTCCCGGTACTGCCAAGTAAAGTATCGTTGCCGTTTCCTCCGTAAAGCGTATCGGAGCCTTTGTCACCAAAAACCAAATCCGTTCCGCCGTTGCCATATTCAACATCGTTGCCATTGCCGCCAATAATCGTATCTGCACTATCAGTAGGGTCAACTTCCTGAAGTCCACCGTAAATAGTATCATTGCCATCATCACCAGTTAAGTTATCGCTGCCCTCTGCACCATAGATGTTGTCATTACCTGTGCCACTCCACACACTATCATTGCCCTTGCCACCGTGAATCCAGTCGTTTCCTGATTCACCCGTAACAGCGTCATCTCCACCATCACCAGCATGAATTACATCACTTCCATCCAAAGAATCGGATATCCCTGTTCCGCCATAAATAGTATCAGCACCA
>JBKBUQ010000163.1:0-6592 GCA_046289975.1 Flavobacteriales bacterium
CCGGCAAAACCAAATAATTACTTGCCTGACAGGCCGGTTGAAACCAGGAAGTTGCTACCAGAATACTATCCCCACCGGTAAGGGTATCGTAGTCGACATGAGTTTTGAATGCATCTCCTGTAATGAGATTTACAGCAGGTGCAGGAGTGCATGCATCCTCATCGCTGTTGATCCATCCGGCCGGAAATCCTGAATTAAAATTTTCGTTCAGCAAGTTGATGATTTGCGATTGGGCAGTCAACTGAACAACAGCCAGTAGAAAAAGGGTCAGAAAAATGCGGTGTCTCATGGGTAACAAAAGTAAGAAAATCAACGCAAAAGCCCTTGAAATATTGCAGAATGCGACACGAATGGGGTAAATATTTACCTTTATCATAATGAGAGAGCATTTAGAAACCGATAAGGAATTCGAAGAAGAGTTCATGAAATTGCAGATTGAGCTCGTAAAACTTCAAAAATGGATGATTCGCAAGCGGAAAAGGCTGATTATCTTATTTGAGGGCCGGGATACTGCCGGAAAGGGAGGAGCAATCTATTGGTTTTCGCGATTCTTGAATCCGCGCCATTTCAGGATCGTTGCATTACCAAAACCCACCAAACTTGAAAAAGGACAATGGTATTTTCAGCGTTACGCGGCCCATTTACCAAACGCCGGTGAAATGGTGTTTTTCGACCGTAGCTGGTACAACCGTGCTGTTGTAGAACCCGTGATGGATTTTTGCACGACGCAGCAATATGATCTCTTTATGAAACAAGTTGTGCAATTTGAACACATGCTTGTTGAGGCACGTACCACCATTATTAAATTCTGGTTTTCCATTGATATTGAAGTACAAAAAAAACGCCTTCAGAATCGCGTGAGCAATCCCTTAAAAACATGGAAACTCAGCACGGTGGATATTGAAGCACAGCGAAAATGGCATGAGTTTACCAGATACAAGGAAATCATGTTTGAAAAAACGCATCGTGACAGCAGTCCATGGGTAATCATAAACGGGAATCACAAACCCAAAGCAAGAATGGAAGCAATTCGCTACGTGATTTCATTGTTTGAATACGACGACAAAGACAAAAGCATCAACTTTAAGTGCGACCCCAACTGGCTGGCGATCTACGACGGTAATCCGAATCCGTTCACCTTACCCGGACAAATAAGTGATGGCGATGATGACCTTTGAGATTTCCGAAATTAAAGGTGCAGCAAAAATGCTTGAACAGTTGCATTTGCTTCAGCAACTTACCAAAGAGCTTACCCATGAATCGACTGAAACGATGCTTGGCGAAATGATTGAAAAGGGATACCGAATGATCGGCATTTTTGAAAATCAGCAATGCATTGGAATTTCCGGAATTTGGATTGGAACAAAATTATATTCCGGCAAATACCTCGAGATCGACAATTTTGTGATCGACAAAAATACCCGTTCGAAAGGTGCTGGAAAGGCACTGGTAAACTACATTGAAAAAATTGCCATCGAAAACAAGTGCAAATGCATAATGCTCGATGCCTATACCTCCAACAATGCCGCTCACAAATTCTACCTCCGAGAAGGATTTTTAATCCGGGGATTTCACTTTATTAAAGAAATGTAAACGGAAAATGGTGAACAGTAAACGGTGAACGGTGATCAGTGATCCCGACGCAATTGGTCGGAACAGGCCGGTGAATGATCACTAATTTACTCTTAACTGATAACCGATAACTGATAACCGATAACCGATAACTGATAACCGATAATCAAAATGAAATCACTTCTTCTCCTTCACGGTGCAATCGGATCGGCTGAGCAGATACAACCTTTAGCGGATGAACTTAAAAAACACTTTGATGTCCACACATTCAATTTTTCAGGTCATGGAGGATTGTCAACTGATATTGATTTTTCAATTGAACAATTTGCAACAGATTTAGATAATTACATTATAGAAAAAAATCTACATACGGTAAATATACTGGGTTACTCGATGGGTGGATATGTTGCGCTATTTCTTGCAGCAAAACGACCGGAACTATTTTCTTCAATTATGACACACGGAACCAAATTCAACTGGACTCCGGAGATTGCTGAGAAAGAAGCGAAAATGCTCAATGCCGAAAAAATTGAAGAAAAAATTCCTGCATTTGCAAACGCACTAAAACAAAGACATCATCCTGCCGACTGGAAAATTGTTCTGGAGAAAACAGCAACAATGATGAAAAAAATGGGCGATACCCCTCCCCTGTCCGACGACCTTCTTTCGAAGATCAATATCCCGGTAAGAATCTCGATTGGTGACCGCGATGAAATGGTAAGTTTGGAGGAAACCACCCATGTTTACAAAACACTTCCCAATGCAAGCATGCAAGTACTTCCGAATACGAAACATCCGGTGGAAAAAATAAATCCTGCTTTTATTGTAAGCGCCTCTCTGGAATTTTTCCAATGAATCAATAACTCATTGTGATGAATGAATTTTTATTCTTCGTTCTTGTACTAATTTTTCTTAAAATAGAGTTTACACTTTCCTTTGGCACAATTAAATTTTAAAATAATCGGCGATCCGGATGCAACAGAAATTGTGCTGGTTTTTCTCCACGATGCGATTGGATCTGTTAGTCAGTGGCGCGATTTCCCGGAGAGAGTTTGCAACAAACTTTCCTTACCTGGAATTGTGTACGACCGTAAAGGTCATGGAAAATCTCCATCGCTGGAAGGTATTCGGAATGTGGATTACATGCACAGGTATGCATGGGAGGAATTGCCTGAATTTATAAATCAAATTGCGCCCGATAAAAAACTAATTCTGATTGGTCACAGCGATGGCGGATCCATTGCATTGTTGTTTGCAGCCAAATTTCCCGAAAAAACATTAGGAATAATCACTATGGCAGCCCATGTCCTGGTGGAGGAAATCACATTGAATGGAATCCGGGAGACGGCAAAAACATTTGAAACGGGCGAATGGATGGAAAAACTCAGGAAACATCACGGATCAAATACAGAAATCATTTTTGAAGCCTGGTGGAAAACATGGACATCACCGGCATTCAAGGATTGGAGTATCAGAGAGCATTTGGCAGACATTACTTGTCCTGTTTTTGCAATTCAGGGTGTTGACGACAATTACGGCACAGAAGATCAGGTTGACCGAATTCTATATGCTATAGAAGCTTATGGAGAAAAATGGATGATTGACGAACCTTGCGGACATGCTCCCTGGAAATCTCATTGTGAAAAGCTTATTGAAAGAATAAACACATTTATCATTGAGCGTGTTTTGCCCGTGGGATAACGGTAAAAAGTAAAAATTTAGTTCACTCAACTTATTAGCGATTTCTTTGTTTTAATTACGTATTAATGAAAGAGCATCATCTCATCATACCAAAAACTGCACGCTATTTTCAGAATGGTGAACTGAATCAATCAACTTCAGAAGTATGGATTGTTTGTCACGGGTACGGACAATTGGCAAATTTCTTTCTAAGAAAGTTCGATCTGTTGAAGTCAAATACTACTTGCATCATTGCACCGGAAGGTTTACACCGTTATTATCTGGAGGGTAGCGCCGGAAGAGTTGGTGCAAGCTGGATGACAAGGGAGGACCGGTTAACTGACATTAAAGATTATGTCAACTATCTTGACCTCTTAGCTGAAAAAGTTAAACAGGCATCACCCAAAGCCAAATTGTATGTACTGGGGTTTTCACAAGGATGTGCAACAGTATCCAGATGGGTTAATCAGGGCAAAACCCAACCGGACGCCCTTATTTTATATGCAGGAGTGTTTCCTCCCGACCTCGATTTTTCAATAGAAGGATCGACCTTGCGGAACACTAAAGTCATATTAACCAACGGAAATAAGGATGCATACCTGAAAGAAAGTGATATTAACCACCAATTAAGTATCATGGAACAAAATGGAATCCAGCCCAAATTCATTCCATTTGAAGGTAGTCACCAAATTTACCCCGAAGTTCTTGACCTGATCCGAAAAAAGTTATCCTGAAATTTGCTATATTGGATCGCTATGAAACCGAGAGTCCTTCTGCTGCTTGTTTTTCTTTTGTTTCGTCTGTCCTCTTCAGGCTTGAATATTCCGGTGATACTTATTAACGAGAATACACTTGGAAAATCGATTTGCAATCAAAGTATTTTTCTGGAAGATGCTAATAAAGAATATACCATTGAACGCATTCTTACCGATTCAAGCTTGCAATTCAATAATGCAAAAAACGGGACAGAAAATCTGAATTTCACAAAATCCGGATTCTGGTTTAGGTTTAGGGTCAGGAACGAATTGCCAAAAGATATTTCATTCCTAATTGAAACTGCCAGGCCCGTAACGAATAAGGTGCTTCTTTTTCAGGTTTACGGAACCAATGTGATTCGCAAATGGGAAAGTGGCGACAATATCCCCTACGAAAGGAGAGCCATCAATCACCGAAAAATCTTATTTCCTATTCAACTTAACGACAACAATGAGCGTGAATATGTGATTTACATTGAAAGTGACGGTGAAGTTGTAACCATGCCACTTATTTTCTGGAAGCCACAGCAATTCATGGAATACGATTATACTTTCCAATTGCTTAATGGAATTTTCTACGGCGTACTTCTTTTTGTTGCAATTATTTATTTCTTCTTCTACATCGCATTAAAGGAAAGTTCATTCCTCTATTATGTTATTTACGTCCTATTCATGGCATCCCTCCAGTTTTCATTGGACGGAATGAGTTACCAGTTTTTATTTCCGAACAGTCCGTATTGGGCAGACCATTTTGTTCTTTTTTCTGCAGGTGGTGGTGTTTTGTTTGTCCTTTTATTTGGAAACAGCTTTCTTAAACTTTGGGATACAGCACCCCGTCTCTTTAAAATCTATAAAGTCATCATTCCCATTATTGCTGCAATTATTGTCTTTTCCATATTTCCTGGACCACTCTACCATTTAGCTTATCCGCTGGTAAATGCCGGAACATTGATCTCATTATTGTTGACACTCTACACCATTTTCTACTTAAAGCTTAGCGGACAGAAGGTAGATTGGTTTTTTATTACTGCATTCACATTTCTAATTGTTTCCGTTTTCTTCTTCATCATGGGTCAGTTCAATTTCATTGAAAACCGGGAATTCACAGAAGGAATTTTAAAAGCAGGTAGCGGAATGGAAGTTATATTCCTTTCATTGTCACTGGCCGGTAAATACAGAGAACTGCAAGAAAGTAAAGAACAGGCACAAAAAGAATTGCTGGTACAACTTGAGGAAAAGAATCAGTTTGCAGCTGAAATAAATATTCGTTTGGAAAAGCAGGTAAAGGAAAGAACGCACGAAATTGAAATGCAAAAGGAAACACTAGAAGAAAAAAATAAGGAAATCCTCGATTCCATAAATTATGCAAAGCGAATTCAATATGCAATTCTTCCTCCGGATGAATTGGTAAAGGAGACTTTACCTGATTCATTTATTTTATACCGGCCTAAAGACATAGTAAGTGGCGATTTCTATTTTGTTTACCCCGTAACCACTTCAGAAAACCCTCCACGAAAATTCTCGCTTTTTGCCGCAGTTGATTGCACCGGGCATGGGGTACCGGGAGCATTTATGTCAATTCTTGGTAATAACATTTTAAAGGCTACCCTTTCAGAAAAAGATGTCAACTCACCTGGTGATGCTCTCGATTACCTCAATCGCAATATCATCGCGTCACTATCCCAATCTTCACAGGATTTAGCCATTAGAGATGGAATGGACATTTCGTTGTGTGCGTTGGAACAATCGGCTAACAAACTTCACTATGCTGGTGCAAATAATCCCGCATGGATAATCACCAAACGTTCAGGTAAAGCAGAATGTATTGAGCTATCCCCCGACAAACAACCGATTGGTAATTATGGGAATAATAAACCTTTCACGAACCATACCACCGATGTTGTAAAGGGCGATATGATATATTTATTTACGGACGGGTACGCTGATCAATTTGGAGGTCCAAAAGGAAAGAAATTCAAGTATTCACAATTACGAGAATTGTTATTGGAAATCTGGGATTTACCATGCAACGAACAAAACACAATTTTGGATAAGAAATTTAGAGATTGGAAAGTTAATGTCGAACAAGTAGATGATGTTTTGGTAATTGGGGTACGCGTTTAAATTTTTAATATTGAAACAGTAAAAAAGTTAAAATGAAATTGAAGGTACTATTGTACTTATTTGCTTTTATTGATGTGATATTTTTTGCCAATCCTGCACAAAAATTTGCGCTGAGCCAATAGTTTGTTTTCAGGAAGATGTATTACCTATTTTAGTTTCACATTGCAGTAGTACAGGTTGTCACAATTCTATTGATAAAGAGGAAGGATATGACTTAACCAATTATTCAGGAATAATGAAAGGCGTAAAAAAAGGAAGACCCGGAAGGAGTGAAATTATTCATGTTATAAAAGAAGGCGAAATGCCACCAGAAGGATATCCTAAACTAACTGAAGAAGAATTGAAAAAAATTGAACACTGGATAGAACTGGGAGCAATGAATTCTTCGAATTGCAATGTGATATGCGACACCTCTAATCACAAATTTAATGCTGATGTTAAACCCATTCTTCAAACCTATT
>JBKBUQ010000164.1:0-6553 GCA_046289975.1 Flavobacteriales bacterium
CCTTTTTTAAAATCCCGATCACCAAAGCGAAATCGTCCTCCCTCAGGTAATTCATCGAGCATCAGCATCTTATTGCGATCGTAGTTGCGCAATGCTTTGATTAAACCGGGATCACTGCAACTCGATGCACCCGGATCAGCCATGTATTTACGTAAAGCTAAATCGATATCGCGGGGAAAAATCCTGCTTTCCAAAAGGGGGTGCATCAATATTTTGAATTCCTTTTTCCATTCTTCACCATGTGGTTTCACGAAATTTCTGTGCTTGTTCCAACATTCCAGATGGGCAAATTCATGCACAGTGGTAACCAAAAACGAATAGGCATTCAGATTGCCATTCACCGTGATGCGATGGCCTTTACCAGCATGCGGATGAAGATAATCGCCGTAAACAGAATTTCGGGGCATGGTAATACGAAAGTGAACACCACTACGTGCTATCCAACGCGCAATAGTTTCGGAAGTGCCGGGCGGAAGATACACCTCCAACTTCCCGACGAGATCCCGCTCGGTCATCATTGCTTATCCTCTGGACTGAGCATCATTTGCCGACTGCTCGTAACTCCAGTGCGGACAAGTATGACATTTGTTCTTCTTACGGAACAATCCGCAGGAAGAAACAGAAACAGCCACAAAGGCAAGAAGGGCAAGACGTATTACTCGACGTTTCATACTGTAAAAATACGAAATAAGCGTGCCAAAGTCAACTTACTCTCAGTTACGTGGGAAAATTGTATTTTCGACCAGGATTTATGGGCATCAAGATCTTTATCGAAGAAATCGGACGGTATTACCTCTTTATGAGGGCCGTGTTTCGCCGTCCCGAAAAGATGAAGATTTACTACGGGCGTTTTCTCGACGAATGCATCGCTTTGGGAATCAATTCGCTGGGAATCGTGTCCATCATGTCGCTCTTTATCGGGGCTGTAATTACCCTGCAGACATCGTACAATATCGACTCTCCTTTCATTCCACTTTATACTGTTGGTTTCACAACACGTCAGTCAATCATCCTGGAATTCTCGCCAACCATTATTTCATTGATCCTTGCAGGAATTGTGGGTTCCAATATCTCCTCCGAAATCGGATCAATGCGGGTAACAGAACAAATCGATGCTCTGGATATTATGGGGGTTAACTCCGCAGGATATCTTGTTTTGCCAAAAGTACTTGGTGCCATGTTCATGTTTCCTTTTGTGATCGTGATCTCCATGTTCCTGGGCATTTTCGGTGGTTGGTTGTTCGGAACAATGACCGGACAAATCACCACACATGTTTACCTGTACGGAATTCAGTATTGGTTCGACCCCTACTCTATTCAGTATGCCTTGACAAAAACAGTTGCCTTTGCCTTTATTATTACCAGCATAGCATCTTTTTACGGTTACTACACTTCCGGTGGTTCAGTAGAAGTTGGACGATCCAGCACCCGCGCTGTTGTTATTTCGTCCATTTTCATTCTACTTGCCAACTACCTGCTAACTCAGTGGCTGCTTCTATGATCGAGATCAGAAACCTCAGCAAAGCGTTCAACGGAATTCCAATTTTGGAAGATGTCAGCGTGGATTTTCATCCCGGGGTGATCAATATGATTATTGGTCAAAGCGGTTCAGGAAAATCTGTATTTACCAAATGTATTGTTGGGTTACTGAACGCTGATTCAGGTTCTATTATATACAGCGGAAAAGACTTTGCCTCAATGAGCGATAAACAACGTTTGGATATTCGTCAGGACATCGGATTTCTATTTCAGTACAGCGCCTTGTTCGATTCGCTTACTGTGGAAGAAAACGTGATGTTTCCATTGCGTTTGTTTTCGAAAATGTCGAGAGAAGAAATGCTCGATCGGGTGAATTTTTGTTTGAAGCGGGTTAACATTGAAAACAAAAACCATCTTTTTCCCTCCGAAATTTCAGGTGGAATGAAAAAACGTGTTGGTATTGCACGCGCCATCGCCATGAATCCCAAATACCTGTTTTGCGACGAACCCAATTCAGGTCTTGATCCGCAAACGTCCATCGTAATAGATAATCTCATTGAAGAGATCACGCATGAATTCAACATTACCACTGTTGTGATCACGCACGACATGAACTCGGTAATTGAAATCGGCCAGAACATCATTTTCCTGTACAAAGGAAAAAAATGGTGGCAGGGAGGAAAAGACGACATCATCCGCACCGATAATCCGGAGATCATTGATTTTGTTTATGCTTCGAAGTTCATGAAAACGTTGAAGGATAAGTTGGCGAAATAGCACTCTTCACCACTAAGACACTGAGTTCACATAGAACCACTAAGCCTCCTACTTTTTTCTCCTTCTTCCACAAAACGAAGAACCCCGATACCATAGTACCGGGGTCCTTCCCCAAACAAAACCAAATATGCAGTCCCTTTTACCGGACCTTATTGAGCAATTACTCTTTTCCGCATGCGGCTGCGGTGTGTAGAGAATAAAAAGAGCCTATATCATAAACCAGTGACCATTCATCTGAACGGGTCGTCCTTCGCGGATCTGTTCGTTCAAACGCTGGGTCCACAGGTCTTCATTTACAGGATTAGTAATGGGCATCGTTCCCCAATTCATCAGTTGATTCATCCAGCGCCTCATCATAATCTGTTGTTTAGGTAAATTTACGACGACGGTTACGCTAAAGTTGGGCGGTTTAGGCAGCGGGGCACAAGGAGCAACCACTGGTAGAAATTACCGAGGGAATGGAAAAAGTGATTTTATTACAGACCCAAACTTTACAACAGCCAGAGTGAAAACACTCATTAGAAAATTTTCGGATGAAAATTCCCAAGGATCATTTGAATATCTAACCTCAATACAACTAAATAGAAGAAATTCTTTAACGTCCTCATCTAAATAGTCAGAGTAAAACATTCATTATGGTGATTACAACAAAAGAATAATTCCAAAAACACCAATTCATCAATACAGAATCAAAGTCTTTCATATTCCCAAAAAAAAGGCCGTCTTCGCAATGAAGACGGCCTTTTGAGGTATTGGTAGTAATGACTCCGGTATTAACCGATGATCATTTTCTTAGTCACTTTACCATTTGGAGTGCTTACAGTGTAGTAATAAACACCTGCAGAAAGCTGAGCTCCGTCGAAACGGAAAGAATTGCTTCCCGCGCCAAGTACACCAAGATTTTTTGTGTAAACCATTTTACCAGAAATGTCATACACTTCAAATCCAACCTGAGAAGCATTCTCTATAGAGAAGTTGATCATGGTTTCACCGGTGAATGGGTTTGGAACGTTTTGCATTACAGTAAGACCACCAACTGATTCGTTTTCTTCAACACCAATTGTAGGATCGAAGTTCATACGAATTTTAGGAGTTGATGTCATCCAGTACCAGCCAAGACCTGCAGATCCTACATCACCGTAGATGAATGTAGTTACGAAAGTTGGGTGATTAACATTACCGTTCTGGATCATCACTTTATCAGGCGCACCGTAATTTCCTACAGCAACCACATAGCTCTTACCTGCTTGTAGATTCAGGTTAGGTATACGGAGGTCAACCCAACGGAGCTGAGTGGTAGAAAGGTCAGTAGGAAGAATCTCATATTCGAAAGCTGTACCTGAACCGTCGTAAATTGGATTCAATGAAGCATCAATAGACGTAGCAGCATTGTCGTGTTCGTAAACTATGGGGAATACAATTGAACCTGCTGTGGTAGAAGAGTTAGCAGCAGAGAAGGCTACACGAACGGATTTCAATGTTACATTGTTTGTTATCTGGAACACATTACCCATAGTATAGGCTTTATATCCTCCACCCGCATCAAGACCACCATACAAACCAGCTCCTGAATAAAGATTGTTGTCGCGACCAAATTCTGTTCCACCTACTAGGAAAGGAGTAGCAGGAGCAGTGTTATTGGCAGGACGGGCATCCAATGCTGAGTTATCGTAAAGGATTTCATAATTTACGTTGTACGTTCCAGCAGTATATGCAGAAATGTTAATGTTACGGATGGTATCGTACTGGTATGAACCAGGATTCAATGTTCCGTTACCTGCATTGTCAGTTCCGGTGAAAACTGCAGTGCTTCCTGCATCAAGAATACGACCCTGAAGCGCTGTGTTTGTTTGCGCAACTGCACCTACGTTAAACACATCACCAATGATCATTTGCGGGAAGAATTGGTTAGCAGGATTGGTAGGAAATTGGCGGTAGCTAATGTGCTCAGTGTCCCAGAAAGTGGTCTGACCATAGAAATTAGTATTGTAGATCTCAAGATCATGGTCAGGAGCAGGTCCGATTTCAATATCGTCAACAATCCAGTAATAGTGAGAAACGCTTGCGCCTGCACCATCCCAAGTAAGACGAATACGAACCTGACTCATATCAATTCCAGGAAGCGGAACACCTGATGAGTTCAAAAGCGCAGAAGAAACGTTACGTGCAACCATATCAGGGTTAGCGGTATTTACGTTTGTAGCTACACCTGGATTAGTTACAGAAAAATCTGTCCATGACGTTCCACCATCACCTGACACACCCAGAGTTAAAGTGTGCGTAGAAGCACAACAAAATCGGTACATCTGGTTGAAATTAATAGTTACAGAAGTTAAACCTGTAAGGTCAATGATTGGTGAAGTAATGGTTCCTGTAAAATTGGTAAATGGCTGGGCAGCATTGGCAGCATCAGCATCAAACAACATCCATCCGTTTGCATTGGAGTTACCGGCAAATGCAGGTGTACTAGCAGAATACTGACCGGTAGATCCTGAATGTGAGTGTTTCCATACAGCAGCATCCACTCCGGAGGCTGTCCATACGCCGTTGCCTGTTGTCCAGGTTGGGCCATTGGTAGAACCTGTGGTTGTTCCAATATCAAATGGTTCAGTCCAAACCGGGGTACGTTCACCACCAACCAGGTTATTGGAGTTTGGGTTATTTGCTTCAACAATTGAAGCCGGGGCAAGAGGAGCTTTCGTGGTTGCAGGACGAAGCTGCGCCTGGGCAGCTGTCACACCTAAACCTGAAAGGGCAATCATAGCGTAAATCTTCTTCATGATTCGTTGGTTTATGAGATGTTCAAATATAGCAGAAAAGGCCAACAGCAGCTAAACCTTTACCTAAAACAATTGCGCCGTTAAGCCAATTATCACATGTTTATCACAAAAGACGTAAGGGAAGTTAATTTTTATTGAGATTCAACAAGCATGCTGTCCATGATAGCAGGCTGAAAAAATAAAAGCAAAAAAAATCGCCCTCCCGTTTCCGGAAGGGCGATCTGAAAAATGATTTTCTATTAGTGAGTTACCACCATTTTCTTAGTGGTGCGCTCACCGTTGATAACGATAGTACAGAAGTAAGTGCCTTCTGAAAGCTCGCTAACATTAAGGTTAAGACGGTTAGAACCTGCAGATAGAATACCGAAGCTGTTTGAAGCAACCAACTTACCTGTAAGATCCAAAACTTCTACCATAACAACTGCGCTTTCAGTAAGAGCAACCTCTACAGTAGCGATGTTGTTTGCTGGGTTAGGATAAACGCTAACAGAAGCAGCATTGTTTACTTCGTTAACTCCGATAGTTGGATCAAACATTGCACGAATTACAGGAGTGCTTTCAGTATAGAACCACTGAAGTCCGGAAGTACCTGTTGTGTATAGAACTGCGTGTGCCATACCAGGGTGATTACGCTCACCATTCATGATAACAACGCGGTCAGTTGTGGCTGGACCACCATAAGTACCAACACCGATGATGTATTCCTTACCGGCAACCAGGTTAACTGTATTAGGAAGGTCAAAATTGTAAAGCACCATGTTATTGGTTGTGGAAATATTTGCAGCAGTTAAAGTGCGCTCGTAAGCTGTTCCACCACCATCGTAAATGAAGTTTGCATAAAGATCCTGGAAAGATGTAGCCTGATCGTCAATTTCAATTATGAAAGGATAAACTGTTGTTCCTGCAATTGTACTTGCAGAAAAAGAAACTTGAATCCCTTGCAATTGCTGGTTATTGAAGGCAATAAAGTGATTACCCATACGGTAAGCATAATCATTACCACCTGAAGTACCTCCATAAAGACCGGTTCCTGCGTATTGGTTACGGTCCATACCGTAGGTATAGGCAGTTACATTGATAGGCCCATAAGAACCAGTATTGTTTGTAAGATCTTCATCCTGTGCAAGATTAGGGTAATTGATCGCGTAATCAACAGTGTGGTTCATTGCTGTAGCAGGAAGTGTAAAGCTAGTTGTAGAGTAAGCCGTATCACGTGCGTTAGCATTCAGGTTAAGACCAGTTGTAACACCAGTATACACAACTGTAGTTGAAGCATCACGAACCTGAACAGTAGAGGTAACACCGGTTTGTGACTGAGCACCGTTGTTTGACATTACAGCACGGAAAGTAACACCTGCAGGGTCACGCTGTGTAGTAGGATACATCGTGTATCGCACATTGTCACCCCAAACAGTTGATGGAGTTTCAGAATAGAAATCTACACCGTTAAGCACGATTTCATTATCCGGAGGAATAACGATTGCAAGATCGTCGATCTGCCAACCGTAATCCCATGC
>JBKBUQ010000165.1:0-6543 GCA_046289975.1 Flavobacteriales bacterium
GGGATGGGCAAATGCCATTGATAACCTGGGAATCGTTTTATCCTATTCCGGAAATCTTACCGGTGCAATCGATTATTTTGAAAAAGCAAAGGCCATTCGACTAGAACAAAATGATCAGCGCGCATTACCAACCTCCTATTCCAATCTTGCAACAGCATACAACGATTTAGGGGTTTCCGACAAAGCGGTTCAATGGTACCTCTTGGCAATGGAACTCCATACAAAAAACAGCAACAAACAAGGCATTGCAACAGCCATGAATAATCTGGCGATTCAGTACAAGCAAAAAGGAAATTACGCTGCTGCAATGGAAATGTACAGGGGTAGCCTGCTCCTTCGAAAAAAAATAAACGATAAGAACGGAATCTCATCTACACTTAACAACATTGGTAATCTGTACAGGGTGATGAATGAAAAAGATTCGGCGATGCACTATTTTCACCAGAGCCTGGAAGTGCGCAAATCACTCAACGATAAATTGGCGATTGCTTTTGCAATGAACAATATCGGTTCCTACCATCACGATCTGGGCAATTACGATAGCGCATTGGTGTATTTGAACAACGCACTGGAAATTGCACAGGCGATCCGATCCACTTCCGAGATCCGTCGCGCATTAAGGTATCAGTTTGCTACGTATTACCGTCGTTCTGCCGTTCCAACAGCTGCAGAAAAACTGAGAGCACTGATGGAAATCCGTCAAAAGGATATTGAAATCAATCTTGCATTACTTGCCGAAACCGATAAGGAAAAGTACTTCGCCACCATGGAGGATGATTTTCTGCTCCATGATGCCTTTATGGTGAATCACAATTCCACGCGACCGGATCTCACCATTCAGTCCTACAACCAGGCTTTGTTGCTTAAAGGATTAATATTACGCGGTAGCGGCAGTCTTCGTGCAGATATTTTGGCAAGCAAGGATTCGCTGCTGATTGAATCGTATTACTCTTGGTTGACTGTTAAACGAAAAATTGCCAAGGCTTACTCCAGAGGAAAAGATGCAACAGCTCTTGAAGAAGAAGCTCAATCGCTGGAGGCTACACTGATCCGAAAATCTATTACGTTTAAGCAACACCTTGAAGAAAAGAATGTCGATTGGAAACAAGTTCAGCATTCACTGGTAAAAGGCGAAGCTGCCATCGAATTTTTACGTATTCCACTTCTTGATCTGCATCGTTCTGAAAACAATCTCCCGGACGAAGTGATGTATGTGGCGCTGGTAATCAAAAAAGATTTTCCCCAACCGCTTTATATTCCTTTGTGCAGGGAAGATCAATTGCAGGCAATGATTGGACAAAAATCCTCTGACCGTAAAACAAAAATAGAATCTGCATATAATTTTTCCGGAAAGGAAAGTTTGTATTCGCTGTTATGTCAACCATTGGAAAATGTGTTGATTGGTGTGCGGACCATTTATTTCTCTCCTGCGGGTTTGCTGCACAAAATTTCATTTTCTGCTATTCGGAATCGCGATGGTAGGTATGTTTCCTCGGTGATCGAATTAAATCCGTTACTGTCAACGGGTAGTTTGATCCAACGAAAAAAATCTTCTGTATCGGGAATTGGTCCGCTGTTTTTATTTGGAGGGGTAGATTATTCGGATACGGTGAATGCAAATGTGGTCTGGACATTTTTGGAGGGCACACTGACGGAAGTGGAATCCATTCAAAAGAAGGCCCAGCAGCAGAAAAGGTTGGTAAAGATATTCACCGGAAAAAATGCCGGAGAAGCGCAATTCAAATCCTGTGCGGGCGAAAAGGGTGTTTTACATATAGCAACACATGGCTTTTTCTATCCCGATCCTTCTGCTGCAAAAGACACCACACTTGTAGAAATTGATGGAGAAACGGTCTTTCGTAGCGGAGCGCGCAAGGAAAAGGATCTGTTCTTTCTGTCATCTCCTAATTCAATGATGCGATCAGGACTTGTATTCGCCGGAGCCAACAAACTGTGGTCGGAACACTCGGTTTCCGAAACAGAAGAAGACGGTATTCTCACTGCTCAGGAAATTACCGGTTTGGATTTATCCGGATTTTCATTGGTCGTATTATCCGCCTGCGAAACCGGGCTCGGAGATGTTCGCGGTTACGAAGGTGTGTATGGTTTGCAGCGTGCCTTTAAAGTAGCAGGAGCGCAATACCTGATTATGTCGCTTTGGGAAGTCCCGGATAGGGAAACGGCCGAGTTTATGGAATTGTTTTACGGTGTATTACTCAAGAACGGCAATATCCGTAAGTCCTTTCAAATCGCGCAAAACGCAATGCGGAAAAAATACAGTCCGTATTACTGGGCTGCATTTGTTTTGGTGGAGTAGTTCAATCGTCAGTATTTAATGCAGGTACGCTTGCAAAATAGGTTATATTGCATCCAAAAAAGGTTGCGATGAAACATTTATTTGCATTATATCTCTGTGCACTCTTCCTTATCGGAAACAGCGTAAAAGCCCAGGATGAAAATCACGGTCATTGTTCCAAACTGAAAAACATCCATGCGCAACAGTTGCGTTCCAATACGTTTACCATTGCAGAAATTGCAGAGACTGAAGAATACGATGTCCATTATTATTTTCTGGACCTTAGTATGACAAACACCTCAACTTATCTCGAAGGTTCCGGTGAAATTCATGCCACGGCAAGAGAAGTGATGGATTCTGCTTTGTTTGAGTTTTTTCCGTCGTTCACCATTGCTTCAATACTCGTAGATGGTATTCCTGTAAATTATACGCGCAACAATTCTGCTATTCGTGTACCGGTAAACAAAACAGCCGGTCAGAATATGGTAATTCATGTCAACTACAGTGGCACACCTCCAACTGCAGCCTCCAATCCCGTTGGTGGCGGTGGTATGACCAATGCCAGTTCTCCCACCTGGGGGAATCAGGTTACCTGGTCGCTTTCGGAGCCATTTTCTGCTTTCGAATGGTTTCCGGTAAAGCAATCACTCAAGGATAAAGCCGATAGTTCTCAGGTGTGGATCACAGTCCCTACCCACCTTAAAGCCGGTTCCAATGGAATTTTGCAGCAGGTAACAGATCTTGGCAATGGAACGCACCGTTTCGAGTGGAAACACCGTCACCCCATCGATTATTACCTGATTTCAGTTGCAGTTGCGCAGTATATCATTTACGATGTGTTTGCAAATCCTGTTAATTCCGGACAGGTTCATATTCAGAATTTCATTTATGATAATCCTGCAACGCTGAGTAATTTTCAGAATGATATTGATGAAACGGCTGATTTCCTGGAACTGTTTTCTATGCAATATGGTCCTTACCCTTTTGCCAATGAAAAGTACGGTCACTGCATGGCTCCTATAGGCGGCGGAATGGAACACCAGACCATGACCACCCAGGGATCGTTTAACCGCACACTTACTGCACATGAATTGGCGCACCAATGGTGGGGAAATTCTGTAACCTGTTCTTCTTGGTCGGATATCTGGATCAATGAAGGATTTGCTTCGTATTCGGAATACATCATGTTGCAGGCTTTGTACCCCACACAGGCAGCGCCAAATATGAATGGAAGACACAACAACGTCATGTCGCAATCAGGAGGAAGTGTTTGGGTATTGGATTCATTAAATGCAGTAAGAATTTTTTCAGGACGTTTAACTTACGATAAAGGTGCTGCGATCATTCACACATTGCGTTTTTTGATCGATGATGATGTGGTTTTCTTTAATGGTCTTCGCAGTTTTTTAACTACCTATTCCAATAGTACTGCGAGTGGAATGGATTTTATTGCGGTGATGGAAAATGCTTCCGGAAAAGATTTCACGGCATTCATGGAACAGTGGTATTTTGGCGAAGGATATCCAACCTACGGAGTGCTTTGGAACAATGAAGGCGATAGTATTCATGTGCAGATCAGTCATTTTGTAGCTGAACCCACCATTACGCCAACATTCACCAACGACCTCTTGTTGCGTTTTGACCGCGCCACTTTGCCGGATACTTCTATTCGGTTTACAATTACCTCCAATCAAAATCAATTTCTTCTTCCCGATTTGCAGGATGTGGTGAACATTACTGCAATCGATCCCGGTAACTGGATCATCAATCAGGGTTCGGGAATTGTGAAAGATGTAAACTTTTTTGTGTCGGTTGCAGAACAAACACCTCAGCCTACGATCCGTGTTTTTCCAAATCCTGCAGATGATTTTGTGAATATTGAAGTGGGAAATAGTCCGAACAATGTGCTGACTGTTTTTGATCTTCAGGGAAAGGTGATAATGAGTACTCCATTTGGTACTTCATTGCGACTGGATACTTCCGGATTCCCGTCTGGCGCATTTTTGATTCGCGTTAGTACTGAAAATGCTACAATCGGAATTCAAAAACTGATTAAACGAAACTAGTAATTTATGGAAGGATTACCGATCGGAACTGTTCAGTTGTTTGCTTTTTCATTCGAGTTACGCGATTGGAAAATTTGTGACGGTTCACTGTTGCCCATCCCTGAAAACCGGACTTTGTTTTCATAAATTGGAAACCGGTATGGAGGTGATGGAGTTCAGAATTTCGCTTTGCCTGATTTGAGAAAACAGGTACCAGCTGAGGGAATGACCTATCAGATTTTGGTTTCTGCATATTTCCCAACCATGGCTTGAAACAGCTATGGTACAATGCAGGTCATTTCTGCTTATCAGCGACAACTGTAGGTTCATCCGCTTTCATAGGGAATGAAGATCGATATTTTTTTAATGTGAGAATAAAGGAACGGGTCCTTTTAAACCATTTTCGATCGCTTGATCAGGTATTCCAGCAATACTTTATCAAAGCCATCACGAATATCAGCTTCAACGAGGTCGATTCGGTATTGTGCGCATTTTAAAATGAGATTCTTTTTTAAACGGTTCACTGCTTCGAGATAATGCTCGCGTACTGCTGATGGATTCAGTTTTATGCTTTCACCGCTTTCCATATCGATAAAGGTGTACGGACGATTTTCAAATTTAAAATCGAGCTCTAGTGTTTTATCAGTTACATGAAAGAGAATGACTTCATGTTTGTTATGTCGCAGATGTTGCAATGCAGAAAACAATTCTTCGCTTTGTTCTGAGGTGTCGAACATATCACTGAATACAAAAACGAGCGAACGGCGATGTATAGCATCCGCAATACGATGAAGCGAAGAAGCCGCGCGCGTGGTGTGGGCTGTAGTAGGGGAGAAGGATTTTAGTTTTTTCTCCAGTTCGTTAAATAGGAATTTCTGATGCGTATAGCTACTGCGCGCGGGTGTGTGCAGTTCGATGTCTTCTGCAAAGAGACTTAATCCAAATGCATCGCGTTGTCTGCGCAAAAGTTCAATCAATGCAGCAGCGGCATGAATGGAAAATCCGATCTTATTGTATTGCCCTTTTTCGGTCTGTTCCGGAAAAAGCATCGAGGATGAAGTATCGATTACGATCTGACAGCGTAAATTGGTTTCTTCCTCGTACCGCTTTACAAATAATTTATCCGATCGGGCAAACAATTTCCAGTCGATGTGCCGGGTGGATTCTCCGGTATTGTACAATCGGTGTTCTGCAAATTCAACCGAAAATCCATGGAACGGACTTTTGTGCAGACCGGTAATAAAACCTTCCACCACCTGTTTGGCCAGGAAATCCAGATTGCCGAATCGCTCGGTGCTATGTTTGTCGATCTGCGTCACACTGCAAAATAAGAATTCCGGACCAAAGGCCCGGAATTCATTGAAACAACTTTACTCAGGAGGGAGGTAGCTTAAAGTTGTTTGTTAAGCTTTTCAGAGAGTTGCGTCTTGGGAACAGCACCTACTGATTTGTCTACGATCTCTCCATTCTTCAGGAACAGGATAGTAGGAATATTGCGAATACCGAATTTTGCAGAGATGCCGGGATTGTGGTCCACATTCACTTTTCCGATGAGGGCTTTTCCTTCAAATTCTTTCGACATTTCCTCTACTACCGGACCAATCATACGGCAAGGGCCGCACCATTCTGCCCAGAAGTCGATCATTACGGGTTTGTCGGATTTCATCACGATCTCTTCAAAGTTCGCGTCGGTAATTTCAGTTGCCATTGTTATGTTTTTTTGAGGTTATAAAAGTACACTTTCAGGATAAACGCTAAAACCCGGCCATTGTTGATAAGTGGACAGATTGTCAGAATTTATTAACTGAAAAGCTTCTGGACTTCGTTTTTGGCAAAGTTGATCGCTATGTCGGTTGGCATTTTGTCGATCTTTTGTCCGATTTCAAACACAGCAGCACTCAGCTCAAGTCCGCTTGCATCTCCCGGAATTCCTGCAGCAGCCACATTGATCATGCGTATGGTTTCTTCCTTGGCGTTTTTAAGTAAAAGCCAGCAATTGTGCGATACATAGACCTGTTGTGTCATGTTGTGCTCGTATTCCTCTCGGATGGTTCGTGCCAGTTCCGCCTGTAGTAGTTTTGAGCTCAGTCCGGGTTTGGACACCGTCATAATCATGTGGTTGGGCGAAATGCGTTCGAGGTACAACATCACCCTTTCGTAAGCCTGCAGTCGGAGTGGAAGCGTGGTTTTGTTGCTTTCTGC
>JBKBUQ010000166.1:0-6534 GCA_046289975.1 Flavobacteriales bacterium
TTTGAATGGGTTGAGGAAGTCAGAACATTTATTGCTCCGATGGGAGATAATTTTAGTAATCTTAGTAATTTAATATTGCGGTTGTGTGATGATTCAGGAGGTGCTGTATATACAAAATTACTTATAGATGATGTTCAACTATTTGAAGAGGATCTATGCGCAGATATTAGGGCAGTGGAAAATACTATTTATTGGAATGAGACCAACATCTATCAAGCAAACATTGATTTGTATGCTGGTTTAACTGTTAACCAACATACAATTGATGGTCCTGTCGTTGTAAAATTCAATTCCAACATCATTTACCGCGCCGGCAATCAGGTAGTGCTCGAACAAGGTTTTTCTACCGAATCCGGTTGCTATTTTGAGGCAGTAATTGGCCCTTGCGAAAACAATCCTTGTCCTGCCCCGCCTTTTATTCCGCAGTCCTTAGAATTGTGCGGAAATACCACTGCTGTTCTTAGACCAACAAGTCCGCCTGATGTTGGTTTGCTATTTTCCTGGAGCCCTGCCACCTATCTGGACAACCCCAATTCTCCAAATCCAACGTTCACAGCCCCACCCGGCGAAGGAACAATGAATTATACGCTAACGGTTACTTCTGCATGCGGATACTTGCTGAATCCGCGTGCCCCGGATGTAGGCGGAAATCAACAGGCAGAAATGAATCCCGAAGCAGAATCTTTTTTATCCACCGAAAATCAAGAAATTGCTATTGGTCTTCATCTATTTCCCAATCCTTCTGATGGCAGGTTAACGATTGTTCATGATCACCTCATGGGAGAAATTCAGATTTTGGATGTTTAAGGAAGGTTGGTAAAGTCAACCTCTACTACGGCAAGCCAAACGCATCTGGAGCTTGGCTATTTATCCAACGGCCACTACCTCGTAAAGCTGCAAGACGAAAAGGGAAGATTTTATTTTGCACGTTGGGTGAAGAATTAGGGATAAGTATAAAATCATCCTTTACAATCTTTACGTTCTCTTCCTCCTGAAAAACTCTGTGAGCAATGCACCGCATTCTTCGGCAAGTACTCCGCCAACCATTTCTGTTTTGGGGTGAATAATTTCGGGATTGGTTTTCAGGAATCCGCGTTTTTCATCGGAAGCGCCGTATACGATCTTTCCGATTTGTGTCCAGAACGAAGCTCCGGCACACATTACGCAGGGTTCCAGTGTAACGTACAGAGTGCATTCGTTGAGGTATTTATTGCCAATATGATTGGTGGCGGAGGTGAAGGCCTGCATTTCTGCATGGGCAGTAAAATCGTTCAGTCGTTCGGTAAGGTTGTGCGCACGTGCAATGATCTGTTTTTTCCACACTATAACCGCACCTACAGGCACTTCATCTTCATCAAATGCTTTTTTTGCTTCGGCAAGAGCCTGCTTCATGAAATGTTCGTCGGAGTGTACGGATAGAATCATGCCACGAATTTACTCAGAAATCCCGGGCTTCAGCCCGAGTATTTCTTCCGCTTCCAGACCTGTAACCCCTGGCTTAAGCCAGGGGTGTTCTATCGCTAGAAGGAACTAAATACTACCGAAACATCACGGAATTAAGTCGAACCAGATGCTTCAGTCTAGGGTTACCAAAACATCCTTACTTTTGCCTCTTAAATTATACAACATGTTCCGATCACACACCTGTGGCGAATTGCGCCTCTCGCATCAAGGTCAAACCGTTACTCTAGCCGGTTGGGTTCAGCGTTCCCGCGACTTGGGGGGCATGACCTTCCTCGATTTGCGCGATCGTTATGGAATTACCCAGCTGGTATTCAATATAGAAATCAATGCAGCTTTGTGCGAACAGGCACGTAAACTCGGACGTGAATTTGTGATTCAGGCAAAAGGGAAAGTGGCTGAACGGTCCAATAAAAACAATACTATACCAACAGGCGAAATTGAGATTGTGGTAGATGAATTGGTCGTTTTGAATGTTTCAAAAACTCCGCCATTTACCATCGAAGATGAAACCGACGGTGGCGATGATCTCCGGATGAAATACAGATACCTTGATTTACGCCGTAATCCCGTTCGTAACAACCTCGAATTGCGTCATCGTATGTCGATTGTAAGTCGCAACTACCTCGATGCGCAGGGATTCATGGAGGTGGAGACGCCTTATCTCATTAAATCCACTCCCGAAGGCGCTCGCGATTTTGTGGTGCCCAGTAGGATGAATGAGGGTCAGTTTTACGCTTTGCCTCAGTCGCCGCAAACATTCAAGCAATTGCTCATGGTAAGCGGTTACGATCGTTATTACCAGATCGTAAAATGTTTTCGCGATGAAGATCTGCGCGCCGATCGTCAGCCTGAATTTACGCAGATCGATTGCGAAATGGCTTTTGTAGAACAGGAAGATATTCTTTCAACGTTCGAAGGACTCGTTCGTCATTTGTTCAAGGCGGTTAAAGGTATAGACATCGCTTCTCTGCCACGAATGACCTATGCAGAAGCAATGAAGTATTATGGTTGCGATAAACCCGACACCCGTTTTGAAATGAGGTTTGTTGAGTTGAATGATGTGGTGAAAAACAAAAGCTTTAAAGTCTTTGATGATGCCGGGCTTGTAGTAGGCATCAACGCTGCCGGAGCGGCCGAATATACCCGCAAACAATTGGATGAACTGACAGATTTTGTGAAGCGTCCGCAGATTGGTGCTACAGGATTGGTGTATTGCAGGTATAATGCTGACGGCACATTAAAATCATCGGTCGATAAATTTTACAATGAAGAAGAGTTAAAGCGATGGGCAGAAGCATTTGGTGCCAAGCCGGGAGATCTCTTTTTGATTCTTGCAGGTGAAGCGAACAAAACCCGTAAGGCGCTTAACGAACTTCGTTTGGAAATGGGTACGCGTTTAGGGCTTCGCGATAAGGATACATATTCCTGTTTGTGGGTGCTCGATTTTCCGCTGCTAGAATACAACGATGAAGCAGCGCGCTGGTTTGCCATGCATCACCCATTTACATCTCCCAAACCGGAAGATATTGCTTTGTTAGAAACCGATCCGGGTAGCGTTAGAGCTAATGCCTACGACATGGTTATTAATGGCGTGGAAGTAGGCGGAGGATCAATACGTATTCACGACAGGACTTTGCAGGCCCGTATGTTTCAGTTGCTTGGATTCAGCCCCGAACAGGCGCAGGAGCAATTCGGTTTCCTCATGAATGCTTTTGAGTTCGGCGCACCTCCGCATGGTGGGATTGCTTTTGGTTTCGACCGTTTGTGCTCATTATTTGGCGGGAGCGAGTCGATCCGCGATTTCATTGCCTTCCCCAAGAACAATAGTGGTCGCGACGTAATGATTGATGCCCCTTCTCCAATTGATCAGGCGCAGTTGGATGAATTAAAGATTAAACTTAATTCATGATTTTTATTTTTAGATGTTAGATAGTGAATATTGTATAAATTCCAACCATGGAAAATCTTGATCAACCTTCAAATTCTTTTCCGGAGGACATCCTGAAAGAAGCACGTACAATGGCAGGCTGGATGCAGTTTGTCGGAATAATTTCCATTATAGGAAGTGTCCTGGGTATTCTCGGAAATTTTTCTGGGATGGCCAATGGAGCCGGAGCGAATGCTCTATTGGGAATTTTAATGCAGGGATTTGCAATTTATATTGCTGTAATTCTGATTCAGAAATCCACTCATTATCGAAACTTTTCTGCGAATTCAGACGGAGAAGCATTATTGCAGGCGATGAAATCAACGCATATGTATTGGATGCTTTCTCTGGTAATGATTGCAATTAATATTACGATGAATATTTTGATGGCTAACATGAGATAATCTTTAGAACATGGAAAATTTTGAAACATTAGACACAGGCGGAAGCACCGGACAAATTTCTTCCGAGCACCGCGATTCGTTTCGTGAAGCCGGAAAATACATGAAGATCTATACCATCGTAATGTTTGTTGCGTTTGGATTGTTAGTCTTGGGATTACTCTTGTTTTTAGCAGCGGGCGGTTCAAATATTTATCAGGCAGCTATGCGTGAACTTGATGCAGAACAACGCGCAGTGCTGGAGATTCTTTGGCCCATGATTTCCATTATTGCAATGGTATTACCGGCTTTCATCATTGTGTTTTTTATTGCATTTCTGCGCCTTAACCGCTCTGCTTCTGCTTTGAGTGCCGCATCCTTTACAGGTGACATGAACGATTTTCGTTCGGCAATAGCCAATATGCGTATGTATTGGATGATTACCGGAATTGGTGTAATTGCTGCAATTGTATTCGGACTATTTATCGCTATACGAATGGCATCCATCATTTCCCAATACCAATAATCAACGTTGCATCAAACGGGCAATGTATTTGCCTACAATGTCAAATTCTAAATTGACAGTATCTCCCTTTTTAAGTCTGCTGAAATTGGTATGCTCGTAGGTGTAGGGAATAATGGCAACCGAAAAATATCCCGGGCGGGAATCCACTACCGTTAAACTTACACCATTGATGCAGATGGAGCCTTTACTTACAGTTACATTCTCTTTTTCATCATAACGGAATCCAAATTTCCAACTGCCGTTTTCATCGCTTATCGAATCGCAAATTGCAGTTTGATCGACATGTCCCTGTACCAGATGGCCGTCTAAACGATCTCCCAGCTTCATACATCGCTCAAGATTGATTTTGCTTCCTTTGGAAAGAGAACCAAGATTGGTTTTTTGTAACGTTTCCTCAATGGCTGTTACAACGTATTCTTCACCCTCAATAGCAACCACGGTTAGGCAAACACCATTGTGGGCCACACTTTGATCAACCTTCAATTCGGAGGTAAAGGGCGCCTTGATGCGGAAATGAACATTGCTGTTTTTGGTTTCGGTAGATTGCACCGTCCCTATCGCTTCGATAATTCCTGTGAACATGGTTTACTGACTGGAGGCTCCGTTTTCTCTGTAGAGGTGAATAAAGCCATTCAGCTTGATTTCCTCCATGCCACTCAGACGAATGGTATAAACAGTGCAGGTGTAAAAATAGACGCCTTCAGGGACATCCTTTCCGTTTTCCATACTCTTTCCATCCCATCGGAAACCGGGATCTTCAGAAAGGAAAAGGAGTTGTCCCCAGCGATTGAAAATTTTCAGATCGATCTTTTCAATGAACCGGTATGGGAAGGCTTTGAAGAAATCGTTATCGCCATCACCGTTCGGTGAAATTACATTGGGGAGAAAATAGATCGGACAGTTATCCCCGCAAACCACATTGCTGGGTAAACTTTCATTGCCGTATTGAACACTGTCAACTGCGGTTATATAATAACATCCTGCAACAGATCCATTGCTGAGTATGTGTGTAAAAACAGTATCTGTATTGTTGCTGAAAGTGGCCAGGAGAATAAAATCTTCACCCTCAACCGGTGTAAAGTAGAGATTGTAACTCATTACATCATCTGCACAACTGTTGTTGGGATTGTTCCACACAAGGCTATTCAGAGGATTTTCGCAATCGTTGTCGAGCACAATTACTGGCGGACAAGGCGGAGTAAGATCAACGGGCGACGCACAAACCTCCTGAGAGTAATTAATTAGCGGAGCAGGAATTCGCGAATCGGAATAAGCTCCTGTGGATCGGATTCGATAGCAATAAGTGAGACCGTTTACCAAACCGGTATCTGTAAACAGCGTGGTGTCTGTAGATGCAATTGTGTTAAACACACCGGAGCCCGGAAAGGATTCTCGTTGTATTTCATACAAAGTATTTTCCCAGGGCACATTCAATTGCCAGCGTAATTGCAATTGCTGATCTGCAGGAGTTATTGTGAGGAAAACAGAGGAGGCATTGTTCGTTGGACCGATTAAGGTCTCTGTGCTGTTGGAAGTATTGAACTGATACAACTCAACCTTGTAGCTGTAGGCATTATTTACCGTATTGAGATTGTTGACCAACACCTCTTTTTGCGTAAGGTATAATTGCGCGGATTGTGGAGTGGTGGTAATAAGCGTATTTGCAGTACCGAATCCGATACTCTGGTAAACTTTATAAAAATAGAGGCCGGGGAAATTACTTACCGTATCCAGTTCTAGAGGATGAACCCAGCGCACAGTATCTACTCCCGTTGTGGTATTGGTGCTTCCAACGCTAACATGGGTGATCACCGGAACATCCATGTTTAGCTGATCACAGACCTCGTCGCTCGGACAACTTACTGCGCCATCAAGCATGTAGGCAACAATTACATAACAATATTCATTTCCGAGAACAAGACCATTTGCATCGGTAAAAGTGGTTGCATTCACTCCCGTTGTGGTTCCAATCAGCGAATAACCTAACTGAGTTGCCGTATTCATATCGCAGCAGGTTGAAGTATTGGGCGTGCCATGACCGTTTTTACGATAGATCCGATAGCCTTGGATGTTAGCGC
The DNA here is from genome assembly GCA_046289975.1 of Flavobacteriales bacterium. GTDB lineage: Bacteria > Bacteroidota > Bacteroidia > Flavobacteriales_D > UBA2798 > UBA2798. The sequence goes on from JBKBUQ010000166.1 coordinate 6,376, forward strand.
AGGAGTTGGGATTCCAGGTAAGCACCATCGTATTTGCAAACGGTGCTACAACTAATCCTGTCACCGGCGGCGGAACAACTTTAATTGTTCCGGATCGCACATCAATCATCGGAACTGTGGGATGGTTGTCGCGCGCTATGAAATAGATTTGATAGGCTG
>JBKBUQ010000167.1:0-6528 GCA_046289975.1 Flavobacteriales bacterium
ATACTGGCTGGTGAGACTCAATTAGCATTACTTACCCGTAATGCCCATTGGAATCTGATTTCATTCCACTTTAAGGCCGTGCATGAATGGCTTGGAGAATTGTACAACACAACCAATACACATATCGATGAGATTGCGGAACGGATCCGCATGATTGATGGTATTGCGAATGCTTCTTTAAAAACGTACCTCGCAGAAAGTCCGGTGCCGGACCATTCAGCCCCTATTCACTCAGAGGAAGACATGCTCCGCATATTGCAGGAAGCGCATATGAAATTGATCGCTACCATTAAGGAAGGAATATTCCTTGCAGATGAAGCGAACGATCCGGGAACAGAAGATTTCCTTACCGGACTACTTCACGAACATGAGAAAACCTTGTGGATGTTGACAGCTACAAAAGGGAAATGATTCTTTAAACAACAACAGACAAAAAAATTAAATCTTTCAGGTAATTACTGACTTTCATCGTCTTTTACCTCAAAACATCTTCTTAAATTACACCTAATAATCACCACAAAAACTTCTCCCATGAGTCAATCCGAATTGAGTAAATGTCCTTTCCATAATGGTAAAATAGAACAAACGGCTGGTGCAGGAACCTCCAATAAAGACTGGTGGCCGAATCGTTTAAATCTGAATATACTTCGTCAGCACTCTGAATTATCAAATCCTTATCGAAATGATTTCAACTATGCTGAGGAATTCAAAAAACTGGATTTGAAAGAAATTAAAAAAGACATTTTTAATTTGATGACAACTTCACAGGATTGGTGGCCGGCTGATTACGGACACTATGGACCTCTTTTTATCCGTATGGCCTGGCACAGCGCTGGAACGTATCGCATTTCAGATGGCCGAGGTGGAGCAAGTACAGGAAATCAGCGATTCGCTCCGGTAAACAGCTGGCCTGATAATGGAAATCTAGATAAAGCACGATTCCTATTGTGGCCTATCAAACAGAAATACGGAAAAAAAATCTCCTGGGCAGATTTAATGATACTTGCAGGTAATTGTGCTCTGGAATCTATGGGATTCAAAACACTGGGATTTGCAGGTGGACGGGAAGATATTTGGCAACCGGAAGAGGATATCAATTGGGGAAATGAAACAACATGGCTAGGAGACAAACGCTATCATGGAGAACGTGAACTTGAAAATCCTCTTGCAGCCGTACAAATGGGACTTATTTATGTAAATCCCGAAGGTCCAAACGGAAATCCTGATCCTCTTGCATCAGCAAAAGATATTCGCGAGACATTCGCGCGAATGGCTATGGATGATGAAGAAACGGTAGCACTCATTGCGGGAGGACATACTTTCGGAAAAGCACATGGTGCAGCAAGTGCAGATCATGTTGGTCGTGAGCCGGAAGGTGCTGCCATAGAAGAAATGGGAATGGGATGGAAAAACAGCTTTGGATCCGGAAAAGGCGCAGATACGATTACCAGTGGAATTGAAGGTGCGTGGAAACCTTTCCCTACTAAATGGGATAACGGATACCTGGAAACATTATTTAAGTACGACTGGAAACTTGTAAAAAGTCCGGCAGGTGCACACCAATGGATTCCAACCGACGAAAAAGCGGTTGATCTGATTGAAGATGCACATAATCCGGCTATTCGTCATGCACCAATGATGACGACAGCTGATCTTGCCCTAAAATTTGATCCTATTTACGAACCCATTGCACGTCGTTTCAAAGAAAATTTTTCAGCGTTTGAAAAGGCTTTTGCTCATGCATGGTTCAAATTAACCCACAGGGATATGGGACCGGTTTCGCGCTACCTGGGTGAAGAAGTACCAGGAGAAACAATGATCTGGCAAGATCCTGTTCCCGCCTCGAAGAGCAATTTAAATGAGAATTCAGTTACTGAACTCAAAGAAATGATTCTTGAAAGCGGACTCAGCATTTCACAATTGGTAAGCACCGCTTGGGCATCTGCATCAACCTATCGCAATTCAGATAAACGAGGAGGCGCAAACGGAGCGCGCATTCGCTTGGAGCCTCAAATCAACTGGGAAGTAAATAATCCGGTGCAATTGAAAAAAGTACTTGCCACACTGGAAAACATTAAAGTGAAAGCTGAAAAAAAAGGAATCCTTGTTTCACTCGCTGACCTAATTGTTTTAGGTGGTTCTGCTGCCATTGAAAAAGCGGCATCAAATGGTGGCTTCAACATTGCAGTACCATTTAGCCAGGGAAGAGGAGATGCAATTAAAGAAGAAACAGATGTGGCATCATTTGCAGTACTTGAGCCAAAAGCAGATGGATTCAGAAATTACAAGAGTGTTAGCTGCAATTCTGTAACAGAGAAAATGCTAGTCGACAAGTCACAACTTCTCACGCTCACTGCACCTGAAATGACAGCATTAATTGGCGGTATGCGTGTATTAAATACCAATTACAATGGTTCGTCACACGGTGTTTTTGCTACGGAAAAAGAAACACTCAATAATGACTTCTTCATCAATCTGCTTGATCTTGGTGTTACATGGAAAGCAACTGATAAAGAAGGAGAAATTTTCGAAGGAAAGGATCGTACAACCGGAAATGTTAAATGGACTGCTACAAGAGCAGACCTTTTATTCGGATCGAATTCAGAATTGAGGGCTATCGCAGAAATCTATGCCAGCGTTGATGGAAAAGAAAAATTCATTAACGATTTTGTTGCTGCCTGGGTTAAAGTGATGAACCTGGATTTATTCTGATTTTTCTAAATAAAAGTTGAACCGTGAATCAAGTTGATTCACGGTTCATTTTCTATCTCTAGGTTCTTTTCTAACTGATAAATAGTTCCCTGTAATTAGAACGGTCAATGATTCGCCGATTAGCTTCATATGCCGAAAGAAATGTAGAGGGTATCTTTTCAGATTTTCTGTTTGAATATTTGAATTCATAGGCCATTAGTTTTCCAGTCTCCTCTTCCACCAGATCTATTTCTTGTCGGTTACCGAGGTATAGAAAACAAAAAAGTCCCGCACGTGCGGGACTCTCTGTCAAAACAAAAATGCAAGTTTACACGCCTTCGCGGATGCGATTCTTGGCGAGTTCACTGGCGAAATCGATAAACACTTTATGCGCTGCAGTAAAGGTCCATTTGTCTTCTGCATGCTTCTCAACAATATTTCTACGTGAAAGTGAATTCACAAAAGTGCGGCGCGAATCTTTATCACGCAGCTGTTTGTTCGAATTGATCAATTCAGCATAAGTGGAATTTTCAAAATAACGATCCAGACGTTCATGATCCCATTCGCTAAACTGAATTTCATCAAGGAAATTCCGTCCGTCGCGATCAAGTTCATAACACAACACTCCAAAGAAAATACAAATATCGCGTGACAACATTTCATTGCTCTCTCCTGAAATCAGGAAGCAATATTCTGCAGAAGTGCGCAATTCATAATCGAAACTGGCCTTGAAGAACTGTGTATAAAACTCATCGTTTTCCCGCACAACCTGATAAAGGGGTTCTGACGGAAGAACAAATTTTCCATCGAGCAATTCTTTTACAACGTGCTTATGTCCTTTAGGATATTCCATGACGGTCGATTTTTACTTTAGGTACTTTCATAATTACATCGGAAGCTTTTATTGTAGTGTATTCCGCTTTCTCATCAGCTTCCATAATGAGGTCGTCTTCAAAAATGAGTGTCACCATCGAAAAGAATTTTTCCTGATCGATCAGATGAAAATCCTTTTTCACGGTATTCTGGCACCAGCCGAAGAAATCGTCGATTGGTAATTGTGATTCCATGCGAACGCGGTACAACTCACGGTTGAAAATCCATTTCTCCTGGAAGCTGGGCTCATCTGAAAAATAAACCGGCTCGTCATCCATGAATTGTTCAACGTATTCTTTGGCATTAAGATAGAACGAGCGATTGTAAGCGCGCTCCATTGTGGTTTTAAATACTTTGGGAACGCGTGCAGTATAGGGTTTTTTCAGGAATTCAATCCAGCCGGTAAGAATAACAGACTCGGTTTTGATGCGTTCGATCAATGGCAATAACTCATTGGTAAGCAGTTTCGACTGACGAATCAAATCGTCGTTGGTCTGCACCAAAAAGGAATACAATTTTTCAAACTGACCACGAATCAATTCATCGGTGGTATCCAGTCGTTTAATGTTAACGTAGTACGCAACTTCATGCAACTGATTGGTAACCGAAGTCGTTTGATTCACATCCAGAATTTCATTGAGCGGAATGATATAATGCTCAATCCATCCTGAAGCACGGTGTACCTTTTCGCGATAATCGATTTTTTCGAGGTTCGATTTCAGTGCGCGTGTTTCAGAAAGCAATTTGCTTGTGTTTTTCTCAATGGAATCCACAAACAAGCGTACCTCAGAAAGCAGATCTTCGATTCGTTTGATAAGAATTTCCTTATCGCCGTTGATACCTTCTTTGATCTTACGGAAAAGCGACAAAATCGAAAATCCATATTTCTCGATTGTTTCGGGAAGTACAGGTTTGAATTCGTTTTGTACAAACTCAATCAGCTGGAAAATAACCGGACGAATCTCGAAATCGTCGTTGATTGAACGAAGTATTTTGTACTCGCTCAATTTATCGCGCACATCGAATTCGTATTTGGAAACGATGTTGCGCAATGATGTGTCGCGGATATAACCTTTCTCCATCTGTTCCACAAAGAGCTCGTTAAGGAGATCGAAGTGATTCCAGATAAAGTAGAGGATGGTCCGCGGTTCGGCTTTGAGTTGGCTCATGGCGCGGGTCCTTATTGGTTATCCATTTCTGCAAGCGGCTCGCTGTAAATGGCGTTGAGTCGCTCGTTGATGTTGATCTTGCCCTTGTTGGGGTAGATGAAATAATACTTACTGAATCCGGGCACAGGATCCGGCGCGGCGAAAATCGGTATGAAGTTGTGTTCGCGACAGAATTTTACCAGCTCCGGACGGTTTTGCTTATCAATGGTTGCAACCTCGTCGATGAACAATGTGATCCGGTTATCGTGCTCGTTAATGGCAAGACGATTGATGATTGACATGATAATCACCAGACGAATCATCCGGTCGGTACCATCTGATTCCACCTGATTGGCAAGATCCACCTTCTTAATGGTTCCCTTGATCTCCAGATGCAATTCGATATCGAACAATTCATCAAAATGCACTTTACGCGAATTATCGAGGTAATTGTTCAGGATGCGCAGGTTTTCTGTCTGATCGAAATCAAGCATCATCTGTCCGTTGATCTCTTGAATTGAACTTATTGCAGCTAATTCACCCAAGACCCTTTTGTTATCAAGTAACTCGATCTGCAGCGATTCGATATTCGAAATACGTGTTGTTGCAAGTGTCTTGTTGAATTTGGTATAGATGAATTGTTTGAATTCTTCAAAACGCTTCATCATCGTATACGCAGGGTTGGCAAACTGGGTTGAAATCGATTGCAGGAGTCCGTCAATCGATTTCTCTTTATCATGCAAACAAGCAACTTCTTCTTCGAAATAACGGATGAATTCAGATTCATCGGCAATTGAACTCTTAAGCACATGACGCAAAGCATCAAACGCTTTATCCTTGGTCACTTTTAATTCAAGACGATCGTTGTAATGCAACTTCATCTTGGTATAGATGTTCTCCAGCGAATCGGTCACCTCACATTCAACCGGCTTAAGGTTGAGGAATTCTACTTCCTGCTTGCGCTCACGCAATTGGTTCACACGTTCTTCCGTCTTTTTGCGGTCTTCACGCATAGCCTGTAACATGTGTTCCTTGGTAAGGATTTCCTGTGTGAGTTCTTTCAATTCACGCTCGAGTGCTTCCTTACTTTCGCGCAGACTTTCTACTTCCAATCGGAAAGTAGATAATTCCTTTTCGATCTGCGGCTTGGTCTTGAGCATACGCATCTTTTCACGGATCTCTTCGATCTCGTTTTTGATACTTTTCAATTCATCGTTAACTTTTTCAGAGTTCTTGGTGGTATCAAGAAGACGTTTGAACTGCTCTTCTTCGCGACGCAATTCGTACAATTCTTCGTTGATCTCATCAATCGATTTAAATTCCTTCAGCGACATTCCGCTGATATCGATCTCTCCATCAAAAATCTTTAGATTCTTGGCTGCACGCTTTACCTTATCCAGGATTTTCCCTGAAGGAAGCGATGTGATGCGTTCCGATAATACTGTATTCAGTAATTTGCGTGTATCTGCATCATCACTGATTTTATGAATGAGCAGATCGTTATAGTTACGCTGCTGATTTTCTTTTTCGCTGATTGATGCAGCAAGCACATCCAGACGCGCTTTGATCTGGTTAGATGTATAGCGCTGACTCTCTACCTGCGTGATCTGCGATTCGATTTCCTTGCGACTCTTCTCCAGATTCTCCAGCGAAGCGTTCAGGAATTCCATATCCTCAATAGCACTGATCTCATCCAGAGCAAGACGTTTATCATCCATCAGACGCGTCTGATTGTTGATGTCGCCCACAATCCTCAGGCAGTGGCACAATTGGCAACGCTGTTGGAGGGCCAGGGCGGGCGCTGCCATGCCGTAGT
>JBKBUQ010000168.1:0-6519 GCA_046289975.1 Flavobacteriales bacterium
CAAATCCGAACCCGTTCCGTTCCCGAAGGTACTGTAGGACTCATTATGGGACGAATATCAAATCCCTCATTCTGCAATGTATCTGAAAAAGACCGCACCGCTTCAACACCGGGTACAAGAAGACATTGAATCGGCGAACGTGAAACGATATACCTATCTCCATACGCCTTGAAATTTTCGGAGATGGTTTGAATGTGTGTACTTAATTGAATTCGGTCCTTATCACTTTGTACGAGTCGATTTATTTGAGATTCTATTCTGAGAATCTCATTGGGAGGAAGCGCAGTTGTAAAAATAAAACTTCGCGAAAAATTGAGCAGGTAATTTACCAATAAGCGATCTCCTGTAACGGCAGCACCATGTACACCGGCAGCTTTTCCAAAAGTAAAAATACAGGCCGTCACCAATGATTGAATTCCGGTTTCATCCACCAATCCTCTACCCTCTTTTCCGAATACTCCAAATGCATGAGCTTCATCCACTATGAGTGCAGCATCAAATTCGCGTGAAACATCACTTATCTGTTTAAGTGGAGCTTCATCGCCATCCATCGAAAAAACAGATTCGGTCAGAATAAAAATTGGTCCGCTTGCCTGTTCACATTTTTTTCGAAGGTCGTTGAGATCATTATGGCGAAACGAATACGCTTTTGCAAGCGACAGGCGAATACCATCCCGAATGGAAGCATGCACCAGTTCATCGTAAATCACAGTATCGTTTCGTGCAGCTAGACATGCAATAACTCCGGTATTGGCAGCGTAACCGGAATTATAAAGCAATGCAGCTTCATAACCGGTGAATTCTGCAAAATAGCGTTCAAAATTTTCAGCTTCTATTGAATTTCCACTGATGAGACGTGATCCTGTAGATCCTATACCATACTGAGGAGAATTGGCCAATCCGAGGTAATTGTTGGAGGAGAAATCGCTTAGACCTACCGTTTTTTTGAGTGATCGTAAACTACCTTCTTCATTCCGCTTTTGCAATGCAGAAGAAATGCGGTCAAGCAGCCATTGCGGCATCATAGCACTTTCAGGCGAGACTTTGCTCTGCGTTTTCTTTTACCACGGGTTTATCTCCGTCGGCAAATGGTTTTTTTGCCTGCAAACCAAGAATCCGGAACATCTCCATATCATCATTGAACTCCGGATTGGGTGTGGTAAGTAATTTATCACCTGCAAAAATAGAACCCGCACCTGCCATAAAACACAGCGCTTGTCCTTCCATACTCATTTGTGTTCTTCCTGCACTGAGTCGAACCACGGTCTTTGGCAGCACCAAGCGTGTAGTTGCAATCATGCGCACCATGTCCCAAATAGGAACAATCTCCTGCTCTTCCAAAGGTGTTCCTTCGACCGGCACGAGTGCATTGATGGGGGTGGATTGCGGATGCTCAGGAAGATTGGCAAGTGTTTGCAACATCCCAACACGATCTTCTGTTGATTCTCCTAATCCGATAATTCCACCAGAACATACCGTAAGCTTTGCGTTACGAATATTTTCAAGCGTCTTTAATCGTTCGTCGTAAGTGCGTGTGGAAATAATATCATCGTAATATTCTTCGGAAGTATCAAGGTTGTGATTGTAAGCATACAAACCGGCGTCGGCCAAACGTTTTGCCTGCAATTCGGTAACCATTCCCAATGTACAGCACACTTCCAGATCAAGCGCATGCACGCTTTTCACCATGTCCACCACTTTATCAAAATCTTTATTGTCGCGAACATTTCTCCATGCTGCTCCCATGCATACGCGTGAAGCTCCATTGGCCTTTGCATTTTTGGCAAGACTGGTCACCTCTTCTACCTCCATCAGTTTATGCACTTTTACCTTGGTGTTGTAACGTGCAGCCTGCGGACAATACGCACAATCCTCTGGACAGCCACCGGTCTTAATGGAAATCAGTGAGCTTACCTGAACAACAGAAGGATCGTGATGTTTGCGGTGCATTGTGGCGGCTTCATAGAGAAGTTCCATCAATGGCTTATTATAAATAGCAAGAATTTCTTCCTTGGTCCAGTTATGTCGGATATCACTCATCTTCGGGTAGGTTTATGCAAATATAAGCGGTAAATCCTTTGCCCAAATCCCCAACCCGAGCTTTAACGAATCTTCTCTTTGTAGAGAAATTTCTTTTGGGAGGATTCGAAGGGACGATAGATATAGTAAGCATACCCCCCTCTGATTTTCAGTCGCTCCGGATATTTATAGGTGAGTTTGTACACATTTTTCACTTCACCGGTAGAGGTATTTAATTCCTTGAGGTAATATTTACCGCCCTTCAAATAAACCGCATATATTACTTGCTCCTCCACATCTTTCACCAGTAATTCTTCCCATTCCTTTTTGTCGGGACCAATATGATAACTGATATCCAGCGAATCAATGGGTTCGTTTTCGGCATTGTAGCGGAATAATTTATCGGTGTAATGATCAAAAATCAAAATGGTATCATTCTGCACAAACATAGGTGCATAAAGCGGATGGTAATACAATGAATTGGGGAAACCCGACCAAATGGCAATCCAGATTTCCTTATCAACACCGGTTGCTTTTTGTGCGCGATAGGCTTCCAGTTTTTCGCGTCCCGACACATATTTATATTGGGCACAATACAATTCCATTAATGGTTTATCAATCACCGTTCTGATTTTTTTAAATCCACTATCCCTTGCACTCCAACTGAAATAATCGAATTCCGGATAATACCATAGGTAATTGGAAAAATAGGCGTTGCCTTCGGTCGTATCTACCCATGGACGAATCTGTCTGTCGAAATGCTCTGCTTCAACTGGCAGCAGCCGAATCATTGCATCGCGGATGGTAACCTCATATACTTTCGACACGCAGATCAGGTAAATGCGTCCTGCAAAATCTTTATACAATTCCTTGGCAATATCAGGAACTGTGAAAGAGGAAAGTATGGTTCCGTCAGTAGATGTATAGATGACTTTACTGCCTTTATCGATGCGTTTCTCATACACAAGCATCACAAAATTATCGCCGTGAAACTGAAAATCGGAAACACTTACCTCCGTTGAGCCAAAAACGGTATCAGGGGCGGCAGACACCTCAACGGTAGGAAGGGTAACAAAGTCAAGTACTATATCAATCCGCAGTGTATCGCCACCGGACTTCCGCAGTTCACTTTTCCTGATTTCTCGCTTCTGTAAATCGTGCAGCATTGAGTGGTAAACAATCACAGGCCGCACGTCATCTGAATACTCCACATTTAGAATGTATTTTCCATTCCGGTTTGTATACACTACCGATTTTGGTTGATTTTCAACATAAACTTTTACATCACGCAAGGGACGTCCTTTTGCGCCATTTTCAGGCACTTCAGTAACTGTACCGGTGATTACAATACGTTGCTGAGACTGAGATTTCAGCGCGAGAAAAGTGAAAGCGATATAGAAGATGGTCCGCAACATTTTAATTCAGATGCAAAAAGCATTCCGATTCCATAAAAAAAACTACCAGGTCAGATCATCCTTATCAAACCATTTTCCGTGCACCTTAAGTACCTGTTCAATCACATCGCGCACACAACCCTGTCCGCCCTTGTGGGGAGAAACATAAGTGGCAATCGATTTAATTTCCTCAGCAGCATCATTCGGACAAGCCGGAATTCCGACTTTACGCATTACATGAAAATCAGGAAGGTCATCGCCCATATACAAAATGGTTGAAGGATCGATATTATTGGAAGAAATATAAGAATGAAAAACCTCCATTTTATCGGCTGCTTTTAAAAAGACATCCTTTACTCCAAGGTATTCCATCCGTTCCCGTACCATTTCATTATTACCTCCGGTAATTACCGCAATTCTGTACCATTTGCGAACGGCATATTGAATGGCATAGGAATCGCGAACATGCATGGTTCTGATAAAATCTTTTGGTGGTAAGAGATAAACCACGCCATCTGTCAGCACCCCATCAAAATCAAAAATGAAAGTGGTGATGGAATTCAATTGCAATTTGTAATTCATAGCGTGAAAATACAATTAGAATTTGACATGCACCAGAACCAAATGACTTGAAAACAAAGCATTTCGAAAAAAAATGAACCAAAACACAAAAAGGTTGTACAGCATGAAAATTGAGCACTATGTTTCGACTAATTCTAAAAGAACCACCGGTTTTTCTGCGCGATGCGAGAAACTTTCAGATCCTTTTTCTTTCCACATTCTTACTGTTTGGCGTATGGAATTTAGGATGGGAAACGGATATCCTTAAAATCGGAGTGATCCTCGCAACCGGACTCGCGGTGCAGTCAATCGGCATAATATGGTCGGGCGCACCCTGGCATTCGCTGAAAAGTGCATTAATAACCTGTTTGGGTTTGTCATTATTATTCAAAGCCAATTCCTACGGCACTATTGCGTTATGTGTATTTCTGGCCATTGCGGGTAAATTTTTGATTCGCTTCAATGGAAAACATCTTTATAATCCCGCCAACTTTGGTATCGTTCTTACCATCCTTCTAACCGGCGACGCATGGATCTCCCCGGGACAGTGGGGAAGTTCGGCTGTAATCCTTTTTCTGGTTGGATCTGCAGGTTTGATGGTGGTATTGCGCGCAGGACGGCTCGATACAAGTATTGCATTCTTAGGAACATTATTCTTTCTTGAATTTTGCAGAACAATTGTTTACCAAGGATGGGATTACGATTTTTTGATGCACAAATTCACAAACGGTTCCTTGTTGCTTTTCAGCTTTTTCATGATCACTGATCCGGTAACTACTCCAAACCATCCGATATCCCGCTTATTATGGGCATCCATGATCGCAGTTCTCACCTTTTTCCTTGGCAACTGGGAACAAATACATACCGCGCCTGTTTGGGCACTTTTCTTCATCACTCCATTCACCATATTCTTCGACAAACTGCTGGTAGCAAAAAAATTCCAGTGGATCAACGCTTAATCTTAACTACCATGAAACGACTTCTTTTAGTAACGCTTTTAATTTCCTCAATCGGAATATTGCAAAGCAAAGCCTTCTGTGGATTTTATGTCGCCACAGCAGATGCAAAACTCTTTAACAAATCATCGCAGGTAATTCTTGTGCGCGATGGAAATCATACAGTCATTACCATGAGCAATGATTTCCAGGGAAACGTAAAAGATTTTGCGATGGTAGTACCGGTACCTGTTGTACTTCAACGCAACGATATTCGGGTTGTTAACCAATCACTTTTTCAATCGCTCGATGCGTATTCCGGTCCCCGACTGGTGGAATATTACGATGAAAATCCCTGTTATCCGAACTATTTGTACGATTCGGCAATTCCCTCAATGGCAGAATCGGTGAGTTCAACCCGCAACGAAAGCAGAAAAAAATCGGCAGTAGGTTCAGGAGTGAAAATTGAAGCTGAGTACACAGTAGGAGAATATGATATTCTCATTTTGTCGGCAACAGAATCTACCGGATTAAAAACGTGGTTAACAGCCAACGGATACCAAATTCCGAATACGGCAGAAGAAGTTTTGGAACCTTACATCAAAAGCAACATGAAGTTCTTTGTGGTGAAGGTAAATCTTGATAATAAAAAAGCACTTGGATTCGATAACCTTCGTCCGCTTCAAATCAGTTTCGATTCACCAAAATTTATGCTTCCCATCCGTTTGGGAATGGCCAATGCCAATGGTGATCAGGACATGATCGTTTATGCATTCACCAAAACAGGTCGAGTGGAATGCACCAATTACCGCACAGTAAAAATTCCAACCGACAGAAATGTTCCCCTGCCTGTTCGCCAAAAATTCGGAAAATTTTATGTTGACCTTTTCGAAAAAGAATACAAATACCAGGGAAGAAATTGTGTTTTTCTTGAATACGCGTGGAACGTTACTCCAAGTTGGGGTGGAATGAAATGCGATCCCTGTGTTGGCCCTCCTCCACTTTTTACTGACCTCTCACAAGCCGGTGTAAGCTGGTCGAATTCAGGCACACCGGTTTTCTTTACCCGATTACATGTTCGCTATAGTCGCAGCAAATTCCCACAGGATCTCCAGTTTCAGGTTACACCCAATACAGAACATTTTCAGGGGCGTTACATCTTAACAAATCCTGCGTATGGCGATTTGAGTTGTGATGCAGGACAAGAATATCTTCGCGATCTGTCATTCCGCAGAAAACGTGAAGTGGAAGAACTTGCTGTACTCACCGGTTGGGATCCTTCTTCGTATTACAGTTACATTACCGAATACAATCACATGATCAAGCAAAACAACATTCGTAAAAATGAACTTATTCCTGTTGTTCCAGTGAACGATCATTCCGATGGATCCGGCGGTACCGGAAAACTGATCTTCACCCTACTTTTTATTACCGTGGTTGGATCACTGTTTATTCTGTTGCAACGCATTCCGGTCAAACTCGTTTCGTCTTGATTCTCTGGCTATAAATAAAAATGCTCAATGAAATCATTGAGCATTTTTGTTTTTTAGTATATCGCTAATTCTGAACTATGGTAAAATTCACACATCGGTTACGACCATTATCTGCAG
>JBKBUQ010000016.1:0-31953 GCA_046289975.1 Flavobacteriales bacterium
AATCGTAAAATTTGTTTTTGGTAAAATGACCAATACAAAAACTATCACAAGCAGATTAAAAGAGTTTGGTGAAGACGGTTCAAGCGCCACGCTTGTCATCAAGATGAATGAAATCGAAAAGGAGATCAACGCTCCTGCAACATGGGAAGGCGAAAAAGTTACATTAAAAACAGACATCAATCTGGGCGATTTCAATGCGCTATCATCTGTTGATGCCATTACCAATGCCTGTAAAGAAAACCACAAGGGATCAGACGGCATTGCAAAGGTTTGGCCGGATGTAACCATCATCGTTTCTACCACGCTCAAAAAAGAGTGTGCGGAATAATTGATAGTGGAAAGTCATTACCGTTTCCTCGAACAACTCTATTACCGTGGTCCGATCAACGGACTTTTAAAACAGAGCATTGAAGTGGGTGCCGACAAATGTGTCATTACTCACGAAGTAGATCCTCAATTTTTTCATGCAGGAAATGCATTGCACGGTGCCATGTATTTTAAACTGCTGGATGATTCCGCCTATTTTGCCTGTGCAGGAAGAGAAATGGAATTTTTTATTGTGACTATTTCATTTACGCTGGATTTAATGCGTCCTGTTGGCTCAGGAAAACTACGCGCAGAAGGATGCTGGACCGGAGAAGAAAACGGAATTCTGAAGGGAGATTCGATTCTTTACAACGAAGAAGGAAAAGTAGTTGCAAAAGGAAACGGAAAATTTGCACGATCGAAAATCAGAATTGCTGACTTGGCTGAATAATCATTAAAAGCTGCAATCACTTGTTTCCAGGGAAGTTCAACTCTTTGTGCAATTGTTTTGATGTCTTTCTGCTACCATCATGACTCCATCCCGGAGGACCGAAGATGTACATCAATTTTGCCTTGAATGTTGGTGCATTTCTAACATCATCAGCAATGCTTTTGAATTCGTGAAAAATTACCGTTCGAGGATCGTGTGATTCGATGTTTTTCGTGATACCGTAAACCACCGGTTCTGATTCTTTCTCGTAGGTGCCAAACAACTTATCCCAAACGTTTAGGAACATACCCATGTTTTTATCGAGGTAACGCACATTGCTTCCGTGATGCACGCGGTGTTGTGAAGGGGAAATAAAAACATAATCGAGCGGTCCGAAATTCTTTACGTACTGCGTATGCAGAAAAACACCGTAGAGCTGAGTTACCGAATAGGCGAAAAAAATATCCTCCACTCGAAAACCACCAATCACCATTGGGATAAAATAAAGAAAACGATAAAGAGGCTCAAACAAGGAAGAGCGTAATCCAACCGTTAAGTTGTATTCCTGCGAATTGTGATGCGTTACATGAACCGCCCAGAATAAACGGACATAATGATCGACATAATGAATGGTCCAAAAAGTAAGATCCTCAAATACAAAGAGCAATATCCAGTAGACAACCGAATATTCCCATTCAAAAAAACGCACAGTAAGGAGCTCCGTAAAAAAGTAAAGCGCAACAATCCTCATCCCCAGATCAATTCCGGTATTGATGATCATGAGATACATGTTCTCCCAAAACCCAAGCGAAGAATAGCGGTGATTGCGCTGCGCATTCGAGACTATAATCTCCAATCCGATAAATATCACAAACAGCGGAGTGGTGATCAGAAATAGAACAGTCTCGTTAAAATTCTGCATAGCACAAATGTACAAAAGGTAAACAAATCAAAGGCAATATGAATTCAGCATGAAGGCAGAAAAGCCTTAGCTTAGCAGAAAAATTCTACCCTGGAAGCGCTTCTGATAGGATTAGGCACCGGAATGGTGATGAGCATTATGCTCGGGACAGTATTTTTTGCCCTCATCCAAAACTCCATCGATTACGGCTTTCGAACCGGAATCTATATTGCCGGCGGAGTCATTGCATCCGACATCATTCTCATTTTCATTTCACTATTCGGCGCAAGTTTAATCCCCGAAGGAGGCAATGCAGAATACACCATACGTGCAATTGGTGCTGTGTTTTTGTTGACGTACGGGCTTCTTAATCTCCGCAGGAAAAAAGAAATACAATTTCCGGACACCTCCGAACAACACAAATTTCAATATTTCGCTTTGGGTTTTGTATTGAATATCATCAATCCTGCCAATTTATTCTGGTGGATAGCGGTAAGCGCAAACCTGAAAGCCGTTGCTGCCTACTCCACCGTTGAAACCGGATTGTACTATACCGGAGCGCTAAGTGGAATTTTTGGCGTAGAAGTGCTGATTGCTTATTTAGCCACTACGCTCAAAAAATTCATTACAAAACGCTTTCTTCGCAATGTCGACATTGTGGTAGGAGTCCTGTTTATCGGTTTCTCGATTGCGCTTTTCTGGCCGGTAGTAAATGCATGGCTTGAATTATACAGGTAAAGACAGTGCTGTTATTTTCATTGAGGAAATACAATTAAAAGTTTCGTAAATTGATAAAAAGAAAACATTCTTCAATGTGCCGGATTGGATTCTCCTTCAGCAATACATCTCCATCAGTAATTCAAAAACATCTTTCTGAATTGTTTTAGTACTTCCAGCTCTTTATTATCCGGATTTAAAAGATCATCAGCCTTCCTGAATTTCAATGATTCAATCGCTCCGCCTTTTTTTTCGGCCTGCATATACCATAATTGCGGAATTACCTGCAACACTCTTGTTTCATTCCCTCTTTTTCCGATTTTCATTTTCACAACAAGTGGTAAATGGCACCACTTGAAAATATCATACGCAACGAAATCACCCATTGAATAAATGATCGTACTTTGCTTTTCAGTTCCGGTAAAGGGATCCAAAAATGAAAAATATTCCAATGGTTGTGGATTATGCGGGTGACCGCCGAGAACGACATCAATTCCGGTTTGTCGGCAAATCTCCCGCATATTAGTTACAGTATGCATTGAAGGATAGGGTTGATACGCACAACCCATATGAAGATGCGCAACAAGAAGATCCGCACCTTTCGCTCTCGCATTTTTTGCCTGAAGCACCAAACGTGAAATATCAGGATTGGATTTATTCAACGACAGATGATCCACTCTCCACTCTTCACCGTTCAACAGTTGTTCTGCGTTGAGTGAAAAGGTAGCTGCAAGAAAAGCAACGTTAATTCCGTTTCGATGCAGTATCGGAACATCATGCAAATCATCGGGCAGATGGCGCGCTCCGCAATAGGCAATGTTCTTTTCACGCAACATCCGCAGCGTTGTATCCAATCCCTGCGTCCCCTGATCCAGCGAGTGATTGTTGGCAACAGAAAGCACATCGTAACCTTTGTGTTTTTTGTTTCCGGAGAATACCTCCATCATTTCTTCACTTGCATTAAAATACATGTGATTCAGCATGATTTCAGGTACAAGTCCCGGCTTTTTATTGAGTACAAGGGGAGTCTCCAGATTCGCAGTAACGATATCCGCAGAAAAAAAATCATCGCCAACCTCATCCCATAATCCTTTACAAACCCCGGCATTGATAGAAGCATAAGGCATCAGATCGCCACCGGAATGAATCGTAATGACCTTTTCCGGAATAAATTCTGCATCATTACGCAGCGATCCGGCATGTGAACGAAAATGTGATTCCAATCCTGATCCGGGATCGGCTTTGGTAATAGCTCTGTAATAGTATTTGTGACTAAAATAGATCAACTCCCTTCGCTTCATATGCAGTGGGTCTTCATGATGCTCGGGCCAAACAGCATCCCAGTCACGCCCGCCTAATAAGCGTCGCAAGGTAAACGCCATGCGTAAAACCGTCAATTTGAGTTTACCCCAAAACGACCAAGCTTCAACGGGACGGTATTTTTTTCTGTTGAACAAATCCCATACATTTAATTCATTCAAAAATAGGATTAATCCCTCCTCCATCCAATGAAAAAATTGACTCCTTTTTCTGTACTTCTTCAACACTTTGAAAAAGCACAACGGCAATTTGGCAATGATGCCAATATGCAAACGCTAAGTGCTTTGCAAGAGTTACAATCGTGCAAACTCGATCATCCAAAACTTTTTCAACGGTATGCTGATGCCTTGCTTTTTACAGTTGCCTATCCGGGAAGCGAGGATATTGCATTTGCAGCTGAAGGAGAGATGGATCGTCTTTTTCGTGCCTGCGAAAAATGGAGTGGTAAAAAAGGAGCAGAAGCATTATACAACTCTGCATTGCCGGGAACAGAAGTATGCGCCACGTATTCGTTAACCCACAACGAATGGTTGTTGAATCGTTATGGAAAAAATGTATCGCTTTACGAAGAAGACCTCAACACCGAAGAAATTATCCGTCACCTCCAACACGCGCTCGATCCGGTTGAACTGGAAGTTTACAACGAAGGTCTCGATGATTGGGACACCTGGAAAAATGAGATTGCCGGATGTAAAGAAGATACACATCGCACGCTGGATTTTTTAGTAGGACAAACAGCATTGCTGAAAGGGACTCTTGGCTGGAAAGAATCGCTCTTTTCTTCTTTCCATACGTTTACGAATTGGCAAACAAAAAAAGATGATCATCTTTTTTACGGCGCACGTATTCACTTTTCTCCCTCGTTTATTCACCGAAGCGGCATACTGAAAAAAATGACCATTGGCGAAGCGTTGGAGCAGGGTAAGCCCAAAGCAATAAAACTTAACCCCGAAGACCGAAACAAACTGGTTGATATAGGAAAAGCGGTTCTGGGTTCTCTGATGCGGGAAACCGATCCGATAACATACGCGCAAGTGCAGGAAACGGAATATTTCGATATGGGCAGAGGTGTAGGAATCGCATTGTATTACATGGTTCCAGAAATGAAAATGACCTTGCAATCCTACGTGGGTTATCTCCTGTTCAAAAACGGAGCTCCCTGCGCATATGGTGGAGGATGGTTATTCAATAATGAATCCGGATTTGGAGTAAATATTTTTCCCCCTTACCGCGGAGGTGAATCGGCAAATATTGTTTGCCAGCTACTGCGTTTGTATGCCCTTCATTTTAATGCGAACACTTTTACCGTTGATCCCTACCAAATAGGTCTTGGTAATCCTGAAGGAATTCAGTCGGGCAGTTTCTGGTTCTATTACCGACTCGGTTTTCGTCCGGAACAACCCGAATTACGCAAACTTGCAGAAAGCGAATTCAAAAAAATTGCTGCAAAAACCGATTACCGCAGCAATGAAAAAACACTTTTAAAGCTTGCGCATTCCACCATGCGGTGGACACATCCCGATCGTATAGAAAAGAAATTCCTCTCTGCTGAAAAAATTGCCGAAAAAACACGAATCCACATCAACAAAAAACACCAAGGCGATCGTGGAAAATCAACAGTTAGCGCATTAATAAAAATCAGGGAAAATACCGGTAGAGATCATTTCAATCCGCTTGCTGCAAAAATTGCAACTACACTTGATGCGGCTGGTTTGTTGGATAAAACAGATCCTGAAATCCTGAATGAATTTCTGGAAGCGTACCGACTCAAATCGCAATACGAACGCGAATACATACTTGCATCGCAAGAATTTCCGGAAATTTTTGAACCGTTGAAACGTTAGTCGCTTACTCTACAAATTCAATATTGAAATCGACAAGCTCAACAAAACTTTGAATGCGCGCATCGATTTCTGATTCTTTAAGATCGAGAATACGTTCTGTTCCAAATTTCTCCACGGTAAAGGAAGCAAGCGAAGAACCAATAATAATAGCACGCTTCATATTCTCGAAGGAGATATCCTTGGTGTGTGCAATAAAGCCGATGAATCCACCAGCAAATGTATCGCCCGCTCCGGTGGGATCCATTACTTCTTCCAACGGAAGTGCCGGTGCAAAGAACATGTGGTCCTTATCAAACAACAGAGCGCCGTGTTCTCCTTTCTTAATCACAACGTATTTTGGTCCCATGGTAAGGATCTTACGTGCTGCTTTCACCAGCGAATATTCTCCGGAAAGCTGACGCGCTTCTTCATCGTTAATGGTGATAACGTCAACTTTCTTCATCACTTCCTTAAGACTGTCTAAAGCTATATCCATCCAGAAATTCATGGTGTCGAGCACAACCAGTTTCGGTCGATTGGGCAATTGCTCGATGACACGCATCTGTACTTTCGGATCAAGGTTTCCGAGCATCAGGAACTCACAATCCTTATAGGATTCCGGCACCTGGGGGTCGAATGTTGCAAGTACATTTAACTGCGTATCCAGTGTATCGCGTGAGTTAAGATCATAATGGTATTTACCTGCCCAGAAAAACGACTTCTCTCCTTTTTTGATCTGGAGCCCGGTAAGATCAATTCCTTTACCTTTCAGCTTCTCGAGCATATCCATATCGTAATCGTCGCCGATAACACTGATCAGTTTGTTTTTCTTATTAAAGTATGAAGCGGCCAATGAAATATAAGTTGCTGCTCCACCAACAATTTTATCGGTTTTTCCAAACGGGGTTTCAATAGCATCGAACGCAACGGTTCCAACAATTAGAAGACTCATGACATAAATTTTGGGCAAAGATAGAAATTTCGGCCCCGAATGGAGATGACAAGGGATACTTTACGTATATTTTCAAAATGAAGGTCCTGATAGTAGAAGACGAACTCCTCATTGCCAAGGTATATTCTATTCTTTTGAAGAAGGAGGGCCATCAGGTCATTGCTTCGGTTACCCATCCCGATGCTGCCCGTGCTTCCATTGAAACAGAAATTCCGGATGCTGTGGTTCTCGACATCAACCTCAAAGGAGGAGCCAACGGTATTGCCTTTGCACGCGAACTCCGCGCGAAGTACTCTTTCCCTATTCTTTTCACTACCGGCAACAGCAAAATACTTACCCAAGAAGCGATTGCAGACATCAGCAATTGCGATGTGATGTCGAAACCCGTTGAGGCGCCTTTGCTACTAAAGCGATTGTTGGAAATGAGCCAAGACTAATACTACTTCCATTCCTTCCAAACACATACATTGCGAAACCCAAGCCAAGCCTGTGACGCTTTTACTTGTAGCAGGTCGCCGTTTTGCAAATCTTCATGTAAATGGATCCAGGATAAGCCGAAACATACTCCTGATTCTGATGTCCATTCGGCAACATTGCCCCTTAGCAAATCGATGTGATTCTTTTTCTTTCCTTTGGCAATAACCGTAACAGGCGCAACGGGATCTTTTATTCGTACTCCACGCTGTGTATCGCATGGATTAACATCGAGAATAGGTTGTTCCTTGTATTTCCCTTTCAATTTCGCATTATGTTCCAGAGCCTGTTTGAAATCGCTTTCGGATGGAAGCTTGTACTCCGGATAATACTTAATACGCGGGTCAGGTTTAAAATCCAGATACTTTCCGTTGAAATATCTTTCGATCGTAAAATAGTTGTCTTTATCCTGCGCCTGACGAAGAATGATTTTAAATTTAATCAAATAACCTTCCATTACACGATCCGATCTCCATTTAGAAAATTCTTCTGCTTGTTTCTGTGTAACTCCAACAACAGGAAAATCGCGGTAAGCCGGATGACGCGAATACACCTTTCCGAAATCAGCAAGACAACGATTGTATTTGGACCAAACCAAAGTATCGGATTGTGCAGAGCGGAATTCCTTAGAGTCTTCTCCAAAAATGCTCTTTAACCACATTCTGTATTCCAACCATGCTGCATTGGAAATTTCTGTACGGTCAATAAAAAGATCCGGCCCAAACTGAATTGTACCCGGCGCCGGTGCTTTCTGGTAACTGTTAAAACTTTGAGCATATAAACCCTGTGCCAATACAAGCATTAGAAAAAAAGCAACACGCTTAACTTGCAACATACCAAATTTTTTTCTGTTAAATTGAATGCTGTAAGATACTACGTTCCGGTAAATATCATTGCTGATGTTAATGAAAACTTCTAATTGTGAAAAAATAGGAGTCAATGGTCTTCTACCTTGTATTTTTCTGTAGTGGTAGTATCATTCGAATGATGAAGATCGAAAACCCAACCTACAACCAGAAAATCTCTTCCTGTTTCATCATTAAGCCGGTAGTCGAATTGATACAAATAGCCCAACTGAATAAACAATTTTTTATTGAGATGATAGTTCCACATAGCCTGAAAACGATTGCGCTCAAAGTAGGGCTCAACATTTGAAAAAAACAATTCGTTGTTGACAGCAAGCTGATGCCGATGGCCGGTTTCCGTCTTCTTTCCGATCGGATATTGAATCCCAAGACGGAACCGAAACCTATTCCGAAAATCGGCTGAGCTAAACCGCGCTTCATAACGGAAGCGTTGTTCAATACGGAGCTTTCCCAAAGTTTGAATCACTACAACCTGTGGCCAGAGACGGAATTCATCATTGCGCTTAGGAGAAAAAAAGTTGCCGCCCTCTGTATAAGTATCATAATCACCTGCTCCCAGAGAAACAGTAAGAAATTCATTTAGCTTTCTGCTTGCACCTGCTTTGTACTCGTGATAATGAAAATGATTATACAACCGGAGGGAGCGAATTTGGGTTTCTGCAAAAAAAGACCATTGGGTATTTACGGCATAACGAATCTGAAAAATATTCCAGCTTCCTAAGCCTTCTGTTTGTGCATAAAGTTTGGCATTGAAAAAAAGCACCATGACATATATTGCCATTCTCTTAATCATCCACTCATGATAAATCATTTACCCCTTTTTTCGTGCAAGGTCTTTGTGTGCCTTTGCATAATGTCCCGCCGAAAGCGCTGCTGAAATACTGAGCTCTCCTCCCAAAACAACTGCAGCAATAATTTCCGCAAATTTACGTGCTTTACCAGAACCCAGACAATCCATCATTTCGAGACATTCACGCTGAGTTGGTAAATGTGTTCCTCCCCCAACCGTTCCAACAATAAGATTCGGCAAGGTTACTGTTCCGTAAATATCACCGGAAGAAGTTCGTTCAATACGCGTTAATCCAACACTTGCTTCAGAAACACAAGCCACATCCTGACCGGTAGCCACAAAAATTGCCGCCAGTCCATTTGCAATATGTCCCTGCGCCCCAATAGCTCCACTTTGAATAACACCTAGTGTAGATGTTCTCCAATATTCCTCCAGTTTCGCAGGTGTAGTTTTCAAAATATCATTTACCACTTTTGCCGGAAGCAATACCTCAGCAGAAACTTTTTTACCACGTACACCTACAAATGAATTAACCGTTGCTTTTTTCTCTCCTGAAAAATTTCCTTCCACAAACCATTCGGTAGGAGTAATAGGCGATTTGTCGGCAATATATCTGCAAATAGCATCCACACAAAAAGTAATCGTGTTTTGACCGGCAGCATCGCCCGTATTGAATTCGAAAGTCAAAATCACGTGATTGCCTTCAACGTGTGCCTTCATCTCAGATAGTTCTGCGAATCGACTTTCTTCAGCGCTTAGTTTTCTGAAAATGACTTCTTGTTGCAATGCCCAGGCAAGAAATTGCATGACTTCACTCAAATCGTTGAACTTAAATACCGGACAACGCTGCACGCCTTCTGAAATGCAAACCGAAGTAATTCCTCCTGCAAGCCTGCACGCTTTTGCACCACGATTATACGCTGCAATAAGTGAACCCTGAGTGGTACTCATCGGTACAAAATAATCGCCCCCGGCATCGCCTCCAACAACAGAAACAGGACCAATAACACCTGTTGGAATCATCGACATACCGATAAAGTTTTCGATGTTACCATGAAGGTGCGCTAAATCCTTTATTCCACCGTTGCTTCGCAGATAAGCGTAATCTCTTCCGGTGTGATCGGAAATTATTTCCATACGCTTAAGCTGGCCCTTTTGCGAAACCTTCTCATCGCTGGTCAGTGAATCATCGCGAGTAAGTGTTTGGCGATTCTTTACTTCGTCTGATAGCTTACCGATTTTGTTGTTTCGTAGTAGCTTTTCAATATTCTTTTTTGCCTTTTCCAGTGATGCGCTCATTTCAGCATATTTTTCGTAAAAATAAGCGAAATGAAGTATGCAGGAACAGTTTTTTACGAGCCTTTACGAATGGTCTCAATTGCCTCAAGCACATGCTGCTCGAACCGCAATAAGGAATCAAAACGGTGAACAATTCTTCCCCCGGAATCGATGATAAAGGTTACACGACCAGGTAATAGTCCGAATAACCCCCCTTTTACACCGTACAACTGATGAACTTTCTTTCCAGGGTCGGACAAAAGCGTATAAGGCAAACGATGGTTCGCTGCAAAAGAACGGTGTGATTCTTCTGTATCACCGGAGATTCCAACCACCAGCGCTCCAAGATCCTGAAAATCCTGATACCTATCCCTAAATGAGCAAGCCTCGCGTGTGCACCCTCCTGTTTTGTTTTTGGGATAAAAAAACAAAACAATAAACCCCTTCCCAAGATGCTCGGAGAGGTGGAAAGGAGTTCCATTAAGATCGTTAAGGGTAAAATCGGGGGCTGATTGTATGTTCATTGAGGGAAATGTAGATAAATACCTGCCTGTGCTGACGAAATTGATAACAAGCAATAAACGGGTTTGTTTTCTCCTGCATCATTTGCATGACTAAGCCAGAATCTTTATCTTGGTCCTTCAGTCAAACACCTCCATCCATGCAGGGCATTTTCACCTGTTTACGTTTTGCAATTACCCTGATGCTTTCAGGAGTACTGTTGGAGATTTGCGCACAATCACAAGATGCGCAGCTTTGGTCTTCTTTTGAACTGGAGAAAAAATTAGATAAACACAATTCCCTTCACGCTAAATACCAATTTCGTTTGGCAGAAAATTTTTCCCGGGCCGATTACACCTTTCTTGACCTGGGCTATGACTATTCTCCAAACAAAAACATAGACTTTTCAGCAGCCTATTGCTTCAACATCAAAAATAATATCGAGCGCGGCTGGACACCAAGGCATCAATGGTATGCCAATTTTACTTATTCCAAAAAGTTCGGAGACCTTAAAATTGCCAATCGGAATCAAATTCAAAATGATATTGAAGATGCCGGTAGGAGTGAAGGAACCTGGTTTTACCGAAATAAAACACAATTAAGGTACTCTTTAAATAACAATTTGACGCCATTCATATCCGCTGAAGGCTATTTGCGCCTTGGCATTCGCCCGGCTCAGGAAAATTTTTTTTATCGTACAAGATATATGCTTGGGTTAAATGTAAAGCTATCCAAACATCAGAAACTTGAATTCTCCTACTTGTTACAACGACAGATCCGCAAAAAAAAACCTGATTTTATTCATGCCTATTGCGTGACGTACTCCCTTACCATCAAGTAAATTAAAAAAAGAGAGCGCTTTTTCTTCCTGAACTCCGGTGGATCAGCAACATTATTGCATCAAATCCAAATAAAAAACCTGCTTGTAAAACTAAACTGTTTCCATAACCCTTAACAAGATCTGGATTACCTGATGTTCTTGCCTTTTTATTCATGTAAAAACCTGTTCCCAAATAAACAATATCAAGACCGGTATTGATCAGAAACAGGCGTTCGGTTTTGCGCTGTTCTTTACGAAATTCTTCTGCTGTGGGAACCCAATTTCCCTCTTTGATTTTTCGTAGTTGCCTTACTGCAGAAATCCTTCCCGGCACCGCCAAAGCAAGGTTAACGGTATTCCAAAAAAGATTCATTTCATAAAACCGTTTGTCGACTCCACTACTCGTATTCATTCCAATTGCTCCTGTACCGATATTTCCAATTGCCCACGTTCCCAAAACCAGCATTCCTTTTTTATTAGCGCTGAACAATTGCTGCATGTGCAATGAAGAGCTATCGTTTTGTGCACTTGCACACAATGGAATTGCAAAGAAAATCAACAGGAACTTTTTCATTGTAAGGCATTCTTGAACACTGCTAAAACACGGTCTCTGGCAAATGTATGTTCAACAATAGGGGGGGGGTAGTTTTTGGTTCCGTATTCAGGAATCCACTTACGAATATAGTGTGAATCCGGATCAAATTTTTCCTGCTGCGAAGTGGGATTAAACACCCGAAAATAGGGTGCCGCATCATTTCCTGATCCTGTTGCCCATTGCCAACCACCAACATTAGATGCGCATTCGTAATCCAGCAATTTCTCCTTAAAATAGGCTTCGCCCCAACGCCAGTCGATGAGCAAATGTTTCACTAAAAAACTTGCTACAACCATACGCGTTCGGTTATGCATCCATCCTGTTGCATTCAATTCTCTCATTCCCGCGTCTACCATTGGATAACCCGTTTTTCCCTCGCACCACTTTTCAAATTCTTGTTCATCATTCACCCATTCAATGCGGTCGTATGCCGGTTTAAACGCCTTTTCTATCGTATGTGGAAAATAAAAAAGTATCATCTGATAAAATTCGCGCCAGATCAATTCGTTCAGGTATTTTTCATTGGTCTCCAGAGCAATTTTTACCAACTTCCGGGTACTGATTGTACCAAAACGCAAATGCACACTTAATTGAGATGTGCCATTCAAAGCTGGAATATCTCTTGTTTCATGGTAATTATTAAGGATCTTAAGATCTATAATTAATCCCGGAAACGCTTTTTTGCTTTGCTCAAAACCGATTTCCTGTAACGAAGGAATTTGCTGTTCAGAAAAATCCTTTTTGAAATTTTCTAAGTATTGTTCCACCGGAAAAGCACGTAGCATTTCCATTGTCAAGTGCGCTTTCCATTTTTTGGAATAAGGTGTAAAAACAGTATAGGGCAACCCGTCGTCTTTCACAACTTCAGCTTTCTCAAAAACAACATGATCCTTAAACCCAAAAAAAGCAATTCCTTTTTCCTTTAACACCTGGTAAACAGATTTATCCCTCTGCAGAGCATACGGTTCATAATCACGGTTACAATAAACAGCCTGCACCTTGAATTCTTCGCACAAGGATTCCCAGATTTGCAAAGGCTCACCAACTTTTACCAACATCTCTACCCCTAGCTTTTTGTATTTCACTTTTAAGGCTGTAAGATAGTGATGAATAAAACTCACCCGCTGATCGTCTTTTGCCCTTAGTCGGGATAAAATATTCGTATCGAAAATAAACACCGGAACAACATTATCCGACTCCGACAGAGCTCTAAAAAGACCATGATTATCCTCCGTCCGTAGGTCCCGACGGTGCCAAAAAAATGTAATCGGTTGCTTCATACTTTTATAACAATCAACAAAGAAAATAGTTCTCCATTGGGGTAATCTACGATTTTATTTAGAGGAAGAATACTATTTCTGCTCCTTATAAAAAAGAAATTCCTTGCGAATTTTAGAGTTGGGACAACAGAAACCGTTCCAAATCTTACAATTGTTTACACTGCCACAGGTGAATATATTGTTTGTTTTTCCATACCCACTTCCACGGGTTGTATCGACACCATTTGTAAAACCATCAGTGTACTTTCTCTGGAGATCATTCCACCCAACGTTTTTAGTCCGAATGGCGACGGGCAAAATGATGCGCTCGTTTTCCCTTATCTGGAGTTTTACGCCAGTAACACACTACCTATTTTTAACCGCTGGGGAAAAACCATTTTTGAAAAGTCAAATTATCAAAACAATTGGAAAGCGGAAGGTTATCCGGATGGGGTTTACTTTTTTGTATTAACAGCAGGCGATCAAAAATACAACGAAACCGAGCATGTAATCCGACACTGACTATTTTACTTCCGTTAACATTATTCCTGTTTGTTCTGAAATCGCTTCAAATAATTCACCTGCGTTTTCAATGACAAGAAGATCGGGACTTAAATGCTGAATAGCATAATAGGATTTTTTTCCCTGTGTATAGTATAATAAGGCAACTACTTTCCTGATTTCAATATGTGAGTGCTGATTTTTACCACGAATAATTTCAATAGTTTCTTCGTGGATCCGCACTTCAGTGATTAAACCAAATCGGGTCCGTATCAACCATGCAAGCAAGGCAAAAACCACCAGCGCAACTATAGAGATTAACATTGCTGCTGATGATTCCCTTCCGATTACCATGTTGCCAACAACAACATAAACAGCAAACAAACCACAAATGATGAAGAGAAAAATGATCAGACGATCTCTTCTCAGCTGAAGCTCAGCATTGGCGGGAAACTGAAATACCTTTTTCATTCTTCGAACATTCCGGTGTCCTTCAATTTTTCATATTCCTCATCGACCAGCAAAACGGGAAGATCGGCAGCAGCAACAGCCATCTGATCACAGCGTTCGTTTTCCTTATGACCTGAATGGCCTTTGATCCATTGAAATTTTACTTTATGTCGTTTGTATGCCGGAATAAATCGCCGCCACAAATCAGCATTTTTTATCTTCTCGAAACCTTTGCGCTGCCAGTTCCACAGCCAACCTTGTTCCACTGAATCTACCACATATCGAGAATCAGAAAACACGGTAACGTCATCCTGACTTCCTTTCAGCATTTCAAGTGCTACAATAACAGCAAGCAATTCCATGCGGTTATTTGTGGTGAGACGATATCCGCGTGCTACTTCTTTGTGGTGACCACGCTCCGATCGCAAAACGATTCCGAATCCACCGGGACCCGGATTACCTTTTGCTGCGCCGTCGGTAAAAATATGAACCTTCATCAGTCAAACAATTCTTTGATGTTGGAACTAAAGAGTTTTACAGCAAGCGCAAGACAGATGATTCCGAAAACCTTTCGCAAGACAATTAAGCCACCGGGGCCTAATAATCGTTCAATACGATTGGTAAGACGAAGCACTATGTAAACAAACAAACTATTGATGACAATAGCGATGATGATATTGATTGCTTCAAACTCGGCACGCAGCGATAAAATGGTGGTCATGGTACCTGCTCCTGCAATAATTGGAAATGCGAGAGGAACGATAGATGCTGCTTTTGCATTTCCTTCTTCTTCGCGAAATAATCGTACACCTAATATCATTTCAATTCCCATCAAAAACAAAACGAAGGATCCTGCTACTGCAAATGCGTTTACGTTAATGCCAATGATTTTCAGGATAGATTCGCCAAGGAAAAGAAAAGCTACCATGATCAGCAATGAAACCATTGTTGCTTTCATTGGAAAAATTTCCCCTGCTTTTTTTCGAATTTCAATGATCAACGGAACTGATCCCAGAATATCAATTACCGCGAATAAAACCATTGTTGCTGTAGCCGCCTGTGCAAAATCGAATCCTAAACTCATAAGCCTTTGATATAGCGTTCAACTTCTTCAGGGAAAAAACGGTGTTCCAGTTCATGCACTTTAGCGCGCACATCGGCAACAGTATCATTTTCATGCAGCACACATTTGCCCTGAAAAAGAATTCGCCCTTTGTCGTATTCCTCATTCACAAGATGAATGGTGATTCCGGTTTCTTTTTCGTGTGCAGCGAGAACCGCTTGGTGAACATTATCTCCGTACATACCCTTTCCGCCAAACTTAGGAAGCAGTGCGGGGTGAATATTGATAATTCGATCAGAGAATGAGTGAATGACTGAAACAGGAATTTTTCGCAGGAACCCTGCAAGTACAATCAGGTCAATATTTCGGCGCTTTAATTCATCAACAAGTGAAGCACCGTCTCCTGAAAAAATACTATTGTCCTGCATTAAAACTTCCACCCTGTTGCGTCTGGCAATTTCCAATACCCCGGCAGAAGGATTATTACAAACCACCAATTTAATAACAGCATATTCAGAGTCGCGGAAATAAGCTATCAGCCGCTCAGCATTGGAGCCTGTTCCGGAAGCAAATATGGCAAGGTTTTTCATTAGCGGGACAAAGGTAGAGAAAAATGCGTTTTGAAGCCTGCTTAAACACCAAGGGAAGACTGGAAAGAGATAATGCACAAGTGAATGTGCCTGTACCTTACTTTGCCTCGAAATTTATATATTGAGTGCTTAAATCAAAAGCATGGAATTCCCCTTTATCCCCTATAGCCGCCCAATCCTCCCGGAGAAAGAACTGATTCGACGCTCGGAAGGATTCTTTGCGCAAATGAATCTCCGTAGAAGCGTTCGACATTTTTCAGATGCGCCTGTGCCGAAAGAAGTCATCGAGAATTTGATTCTCACCGCTTCTTCTTCTCCAAGCGGTGCACACAAACAACCCTGGACATTTGTTGCTATTTCCAATGCAGAACTGAAACATGCTATCCGAGAGTTGGCAGAAAAAGAAGAGAAGGAAAGTTATGATGGTCGCATGAGCGAAGATTGGTTAAAAGACCTTGCTCCCTTAGGAACTGATTGGGAAAAGGAATTCATCGATATCGCACCATGGATCATTGTTGTGTTTAAACGTCCCTACGAAATAGTAAACGGAGAAAAGAAAAACAATTATTACGTTACCGAATCTGTAGGCATAGCAAGTGGATTTTTGCTGGCAGCTATACATATGGCCGGACTGGTTTCACTTACCCACACCCCTTCACCAATGAACTTCCTTGTCAAAGCACTTGCTCGTCCGGAAAATGAACGTCCCTTTTTATTAATTCCGGTTGGATATCCTGCTGCTGATGCAATGGTTCCCGATATCCATCGCAGAAAACTGGAAGAGATAGCTGTGTTTATAGAGGATTAAACAAGCTTATTCCCGAAATTCTTTCCTCCTTCCTTATTCCTATCTCACCTCTCCTAAAACCAATTAGGTCGAAAACCACTTGTTTTTCAACGCTTTTCAAACGTAGTATGCGCGCATACTATTGACAATTTTCTTCCAAAGAATATTCTGTTGAAAATGTGGGGTTGCAGAATAATGTTCTGCATGCATACGATTATCCGAAACAAATGCGACAATGTGACGAAAGTGAGGGAACGGCCTGACAACCCTGGGCAACGGTAGTGCGTTTTAAGAACAAGAAGCAAGTTCTTTAAATCATTCACCATAAAAAAGAAAGGAACGGTGCGTTATGAAAACAATTCTCCTCCATTTCATTTCGCGATTCTTTGTAATAATGAGCCTGGTGCTCATCAGCAAAGACGCCTACTCAACTCACGCACAAAGTGCCGACATCACCTATACCTGTGTTGGCGGAAACACCTACAATGTGCGTTTAGCCTTCTACCGCGACTGTGCGGGTGTGGCAGCTCCAAATACGGTAAACATTAATGTTGCATCCGTATCGTGCGGACAAAACTTCAATGTGAACATGAATCGCATTCCAAACACAGGAATTGATGTTACACCAATTTGTCCGACTATGACCTCTCAGTGCGCCGGCGGAAATTATCCGGGTGTGCAAGAATGGATTTACCAGGGCAATATTACTTTACCTGCGCAGTGCATTGATTGGGTGCTCAGCTTTAATCTCTGTTGCAGAAACAATGCCATTTCTACTATAAATAACCCGGGTGGTGATAATATTTATGTAGAGGCTCGAATCAACAACCTGATGTTTACCTGTAACAACTCACCGCAATTCTCGAATCGTCCTGTACCTTTTATCTGTGTGTCGCAAAACTATTGCTTCAATCACGGTGCAATCGATTCAGACGGCGACTCGCTGGTATACCAGCTGATTCCTCCAATGACAGGACCTAACACTTCTGTAAATTATTTCCCCGGATATTCTGCAGCACAACCTTTAATGAGCGTTCCTGCAACAACTATCAATTCAGCAACCGGAGATATCTGCATTACACCAACCATGCTTGAAGTTGGAGTAATGGCCGTAAGAGTCTCCGAATACCGCAACGGTGAATTTGTTGGAAGCGTGATCCGTGATATTCAGGTGCGCGTTATTCCCTGCGCGAATTCAAATCCATCCATCACAGGAATTAACGGTGGAAATAACTTCAGCGCAAGTGTATGTGCAGGACAAACACTCAATTTCAATATTCTTTCCAGTGATCCCGACGCAGCACAAAACCTCAGTCTGAGCTGGAACAACGCTATAGCGGGCGCATCCTTTACAACGAATGTTGCGCAACACCCAACAGGCACATTCAGCTGGACACCCAATTCTACCATGATCTCATCGATTCCGTATTGCTTCACAGTAACAGTGACCGATGATAATTGTCCGCTCCTGGGTTCACAAACTTATTCCTTCTGTATTACAGTTACCGGATTCAACATTACAACTAGCAATACACCTGCAAACTGTGGTGCCGCAAACGGTACAGCATCAGTTACCGTAAACGGTGGTAATGCTCCCTACAGTTACAGCTGGTCGAGTGGAAACAATACCGCAAGTGTAAATGGATTACAGGCAGGAAACTATACTGTAAATGTAAGCGACGCAACAGGTTGTATTATGTCGGCCAATACACTTGTTGCACAAGGCGCTGCTCCCGGCAATATTCAACTATCTGCACAAAATGTTTCCTGCTTCGGTGGTAACGATGGTGCTGCTACTGTAAATGCGAATGGTGGTCAGCAACCTTACACGTATCAATGGTCGAATGGCGGAACAAGCGCTACAATAACGGGATTAACATCAGGATTGTACAGTGTGAGCGTAACCACAGCAAATGGTTGTATCACCAACGGAACTATCAACGTTCCACAACCTTCTGCACCTCTCGCTTTAAACATTACAAGTACAAGCGTACTTTGTAACGGACAAAACAATGGTTCTGCAACCGTTAATGTTAATGGAGGAACGGGGCCATACAACTATGCATGGAACACGAATCCTCAACAAAACACTGCAACTGCAACCGGATTAATCGCCGGTCAATACACCATTAACATAATGGATGCGGAAGGTTGTACACAAAGCGGAATTGCAATTGTAGCAGAACCGGCAGCAATCAGTATACAAACCATCTCTACCACTCCCGTATCATGCAATAGTGGCGCTAACGGATCTGCAACTGTTCTTGCTAACGGAGGAAACGGAACAATCTCTTACCAATGGAACAACGGCACAACAGGAACAACGATCAATAGTGTTGCCGCAGGAAATTATGCTGTAACCGCCAGTGATATGAGTGGTTGTCAGCAAACTCATACTGTAACCATCAATGAACCGCTTCCTCTAAGCGCAACCATTGTTTCACAAAACAACATTACCTGTTTTGGTGCAAACAATGGATCCATTCAAACATCAGTAAATGGTGGAACAGCTCCCTACAATTACCAATGGAACATTAATCCACCACAAAACAGTGCAAGCATAAATAATCTAGCTCCCGGAAACTACTTCATGAATGTTCTTGACGCACAAGGCTGCACAACATCTCTCACAACCACAATTTCACAACCTGCTCCACTTACACTCACCGTTAGTCCGGGAGACACCATTTGTCCTGGCACCATTACTACTATCAGTGCCAACGCTAACGGAGGTTCGGGTGGATATGTTTATCATTGGAACAATAATCTTTCCAACGCAACATCACACAACATATCTCCAGCAGCCAGCACCACATATTCTGTTTACGCAAGTGATGGAAATGCTTGTACAACAACTGCACAAACGATTTTTGTCCATGTTAACGATATCAATCTGCTGCAATTGGGTGTAACAGCAACTCCGGATCTTTGTGTTGGTCAAACAGGATTGGTATTTACCGAAATGGGAACCGCAACAGGTATCTATATCATTACCTGGAACAACAATCTGCCCAATGGTCCCGGACCGTTCTCTATAACACCTGCAACAAGCGGATATTACACCGCAACAATTACTGATGGTTGCGGCAATCAACGCGTAGAATCCACCTGGGTTGAAGTTCATCCCAATCCCGACGTACAACTCAGCCCGCAACTAACCAACGCCTGTGGCTCTGCTCCACTTGCATTCTTCAACGATATGCCCAATGAAAGCGGATCATCTTTCGCATGGAGTTTCGGAGATGGAAATACTTCCACACTTGAGGTTGTTACACATCCTTACACGGTAAGCGGAGTATATAACGTATCGCTCATTGTTACATCACCATGGGGATGTGTAGGAACAGACCAAACACAAGTGGGGGTTACTGTTAGACTTCAATCGGAAGCCGACTTTGAAATCAGCGATCTTGATCTCTCCATTTTTCATCCGGAAGCACGATTCACAAACACCAGCACCAATGCAACATTTGCAAGCTGGACGTTTGGCGACGGAACCGGCTCAACAGTATATTCACCCATGCACACCTATGCTAACACGGGCACTTATGAGGTAACACTGATATCCAACAACAATCAGAATTGTCCGGATACCATCACCAAATTCATCCAGGTTAGTCCGGAATTCACCTTCTACATTCCCAATGCATTCACTCCGGATGGAGACGGCAAAAACGATGTCTTCTACGGTAAAGGTGAAAATATTGCAGAATACGATCTGATGATCTTTAACCGCTGGGGTGAGATGGTGTTTAACACGCAAAACATTAACACGGCGTGGGACGGAACCTATCGCGGATCAGAAGAGCCAAAAGCCGATGTGTATGTTTATAAAGTAAAGATTAAGGACAGCGTGAGAGGAGAATACCACTTCTATGACGGACACGTGGCGATTGTGAAGTGAAGCAGTAGACCAAGGACACCAAGTTGCACTGAGAATATGATTAGTGCAACATTGGTGTCCTTAGTGTTTCACCACATGAAAAGATTTAAACAATAAATTCGCAAATTAAATTTTAAGGTCTCCATTTAATAAAATAAGGTTACATGACCAGTAAAAATTTTTGTGCTCTCGCCTTTTCCTAGTTTTATCTCATAAAAATAGGTCCCCGAAGAGCAAGGCTGTCCGCTTTTATAGTGTAAGCCGTTCCACGAAAACTCCGCTGAAGTTTCAAAAACTACCAAACCCCAGCGGTTTCTAATTACGATAGAATGAAAATCTATGTTGTCGGCTATAACTAGAAAAAAATCATTTAATCCGTCACCATTTGGTGAAAATACATTTGTAATCTGAACCTCGTCATTACAATCCGAAAGAACTGATATGGTAATAGTATCTGTACTAAGGCATGACATCGTTTCGCCTGACAAATAAATAATTGTATCAGAATAAAAAACACCACTAAATAGAACATCACTAAGTTGAGAATTCCATAGGTAGGTTGTTGCGCCAGTTGCCGTAAGAGTTACGAATTGTCCAGGACATACCATTAAATCAGGTCCGGCATCAACAAGGGGAGACAGTGTTACAACAACAACAATCGAATCTGTTGCAGATACGCCGTTAAAATCAGTTACAACAACACTAATTGTTGTATCATTTTGGGCATTAAACGTTATTGCGTCTCCACCATTTTGTCCGTTCCAGGAATATGAATAATTTGGTGTTCCGCCCTGAACATTTGCTATTAAGGTAACTTCATCTCCTTCACACAAAAGTGCGTTCCCTGAAATGGAAACAGTTAATGGCATGGAAGAACTACACTGAACAACGCTTACATCATCAACAAAATAATAGGAAAACTCATTCCATCCACCGTTTGGACCAAGAGGGGTAATATTTTGATTGTTGTTATCAATAAAACTGCCTATGATTAAATAAATCTCACCTCCCGTGGCAACGAATGAACCAGAAATTTGTTGCCATCCAACGCGGTTGTCCAGTATTTGGCCTGAATTTACAACCTGTGGAGTTAAAGCTAAATGATTAAAATTATTTGCGTTCGGAGCAATAAATGAATCAGTAAAAAATGCACCAATATCATTTACAGCAAGGTCATAATCATTGGGATCATCTGCCAAAGACACATAAAACGAAACGCAATACTCTTCTCCGGCTATCAATGGTGAAGTTAGCTGAACTGAAAGGTATTCACGGACCTCAAAAAGGCCTTGTCTGCAAAAAAATCCAGCATATGCCTGTCCTGTTCTGGCGTTTTGGTTCCCTGCTCCATTGGATGGCACCTGAAAACCCACGTTGCCGGAACAACTGTTATAATAATCGACAGTTCCCCTGGTTGAATACCAAGGCGTGGCACGGTTAATCTGACCCTGTCCTTGTGGACATGAAGAATAATTTTCGAAACTTGGGTTTGGAACCAAATTTTGAGAATGAGAAACGATCCCCACTAAAAGAAAAAAGGAAAAAAGAAAAAATCGTAACATATTAAATTTTTCTAAACGTTAATTATCTGACTAAAGACACGTGACCAATCATAGTTTTATGTATACCGGTATTATCTTTGATTTTTATTTTCCACACATAAACATCAATAATTTTAGACCCACCATCCCAAGATGCGTTCAAACTGTTTTCCGAATAAATCAATTCTCCCCATCTGTTGAAGATTAACAATTCCAATTCTTCAACGCCGTAACAAACCGGAGCAAAAAAATCATTTGTTCCATCATCATTTGGAGAAAATGCGTTGGGCACATAAATTGAAGGACTGGCTTGCACAACGATATTTACATAGGCGGAATCGAGACAGCCATATTGATTTGTAACCACTATACCTGCTAAATAGCTGCCCACTGAAGGATAAACCACTTCATAGTAATTCTGACAATCAGATATTTCAGTATTAATTCCATCCCAAAACAAACAGGAAACATAGCCGGAAGATGAATTCACTAAAGTAACCTCAGGCGACCACTCAGATACCGGATTTACATTCGCACTAATACCTGCTTGGGGGGAAGGATAAATCTGAACAACACAACTTCTTGTTAAGGTATCATAGCATCCATAACTATTGCCTGCAATTAAAGTCACATCATAACAGCCCCCCCCACTATATGTTGTGTTCATTTCAAATTGAGTTCCAGTGGTTCCATTACCAAAATCCCAATAATAAGTTGACGCAAACTGACTCAAATTTTGAAAAGTACTGGAAACAGAAAAACAAGAAGAATCCCCCCCTTCAAATAAAGCTATAGGAATAGGAACAGGAACAATAATTATTTCATCGCTTCCCACACATTGATTTGCATCCTGAACCACAAGCTCTATTGCCATATTATTGGTAACCTGATACTGTGTTGTTGGTAATTGTGAACCATTACTCCATTGGTAGGTATAAGGTGGAGTTCCTCCGGAAACTAAAGAGGTAACGAGTGTCGTTGCACCAAAACAAACGCTGTCAGAACCGGACAAATGAACGCTCAATTCTGAAGGAGAGGTAAGAATAACAGCGCCCGTTGAAGCACATCCATTTAAATCAGAAACAGAGAACGAATATTGGCCAGAAGATAAATTCGAAAGTGTAGTTGCAGAACCGGATTGTCCGGTTGACCATGTAACAGTAAATGGGGCAACGCCACTTATATTACTCAATGAAATAGATCCATTAGTCGAGGAAAAACACTGCGGATTCACTATTGAAACATTAAACGTCGGAAGAGGAAAGACAAAAACAGTAATTGTATCAAAAGCGACACACCCATTTAAATTAGAAACAGCTGATATTTGTTGAGTTGAAGACGGTGAAAAAACAATCGTCTGACCCGTCTCATTTGTTGACCAGCTAACAAGACCGTTTGCGTTGGCCTGAAGTAAAATTGTATCACCTGAACAAATTGTCAGATCCGGGCCAAGATCAATTGTTGCTGAAGGATTAATTGTGATATCCAAAATATCAGTAGCAACATCACCATTACTATCTTGAACAGAAAGCTGGAATTGAGAATTGGTCGAAAGACACAGCACATCACCAGCTGAAACACCACCGCTCCAATTAAAAGAATAGGGTGGTGTCCCGCCAATTGGTATTGGATTCGTAAGTGTAAAACATTCACCTTCGCATATTGAAATATCATTTAAAACAACCTGAAAACCACATGGCCCAACATCTACAGTTACAGACGCTGTATCTGAAACCAACACTCCACATGCATTTACTGCACTGGCTATTACATTATATGTGGTGGTGGAAAAAGGAGATACATTTTGCGCTCCACCACCGGATAGTCCCGCCCCTACCGGCAACCATAAATAATCCACGTTTGAAAAAGAGGATGTAAGAGTTGGTGTCAATACAGTGGATCCCCCACAAGGAATGGTTTGTGGGTTTGCAGTTAAATTTATTTGTAACTCTTCACAAACCTCATACAGACTTACTTCATCAATGAACATATAATTATAGTTAGAGGGACCCGTTAAAGTCGTTGATGCATCATCTCTGAAATTGGAAAGAACAATCCAGCTTTCCCCTCCTTGTGCACAAAACGTACCTGTTACAACAACACATGAAGTTGAAATCATATTTCCTTGAGGGTTTTGAACCTGAGGGTTAGCGTTAATAAGACTTCCCGGTCCTATGAACTGTTGTCCACCATTGTTGATATTGATGTCTAATAGTCCTTGATCATGAAACCATGCGCCAATTCCATCACAAGCAGAAATCAAATTTCCAACCGACCCAACACGTGATTTAACTGTCATTGAAAAACAATAGGTACGACCGGCTAATAGCGGAGAATTCAATTGAGCCTGTATACTCTCTCTACCCATAGCAAAGGTTGTGCGGGTAAACAATCCTATCATTGCATCTCCTGTTTGGCATCCAACATTAAATGTTCCGGGAATACTTCCACAGGGACTAAAATAATCGGGGGTACTACCTGCTGCTTGATTAGGATTAAACGCTTGCAACCCAAACCAACTTTCTACAGGCGTTAAGTTTGAATAAATTTGATTATCGGGGGCCTGACATTGTATCGTATTATCCTCAAAGCCGGGATTTGGTAAAAGGTTTGGACCACAACCGCCGCCACATTGCCCGAAGGCTACGTTATTGAGTTGAAAGAAAATTACTCCGATTAAAAAAATCTTATCTTTCATTTTTCTAAATATTTTTGACCAGCTTTTCTTGAACTTTATTAAAATTGAAATTTTAAGTCTCATTCCTCAAACATGTTTTTGCGAATTCTTAGAGTTACAACCTAGGTTCGATTACTATTTTACACATACAAACAATTGATTTAAAGCTAGTTATGCACAAGCAATTTTTAGGTAATGAAAAGGAGTAGTAGTTTATTTCAGCTTATTAAAACATTAACTCCGCAAGAAAAATCCTTCTTTAAAAAATACTTCAAAGGAAGTGAACAGAAAAAATTCATCCTGCTTTTTGACACCATCAGTAAAATGGATATTGAAGACGACATATTACTGACTAAAAAATTAAAAGGCATCGCATTTAAGGATCAATTATCAGGGGCTAAAAACTATTTGTTTCATCAGATTCTGGATGTACTTTCCTTGTATAAAAAAGAAGATTTCAGTGATAAAAAACTATTAAATATTATACTCCATTCAGATATACTTATCAGGAAAGGACTATATAAAGAAGCTAAAAAAAACCTGGAAAAGGGAATTAGACTGTGCTTAGAATTTGAAAAGCTATCCTATTTGCCAATTCTTGAAAATAAAATTCTAAGAACTCAACTACTATCTATTAACCTTGATCAGGACCATGAGGAACAAAATCTATTTCCTGAAAAATTTATGAGCGCCGTTGAGGAGGAATCAAAAATATTACGTCGTTTCTTATATTTACGAACAACAGCAATTTCTGATCTTCCATTAAATGAAAAAACACTTCTATTGGATTCAATGGATGAAGAATCCATTAATCAGAAAAGCTTTATAGCAGAATTTTATAGCATTTCAAACAATTACATCATCTAAAATTTTTCATCCAAAGAGAATAAAAAAGAGAAAAATCTGTATTCAGGCTTGTTAAACAACTACAAAAGGCAAAAACACATTTTACTTGATAATCCTGAGATTTATGGAAATCTTCTGTTTTCTGTAAGTAAAGAATATTTCGAGGATGGAAAAAATGAATTACAAAATTCATGTGACTATGAGTTAGAAAAACTCCTTAAAAATGACAAGATATTTAATCACAATCTCGCAAACAAATACTATCCCTATAAACTTCATACTTACATATTCAATAAGAACTGGGAGGATGGTTCGGATTACATCCGAAAAAACAAAATTCTGTTTAAGGAATTAGATTCAAAATTAATTCCATCAAGTCTATTGGTGATTTATGGCAATTGTGCTGTTATCTGCTACTTTATTGAGGACTTTGTGTCCGCATTAAAACACATCAATTCAGCTTTAGATACTGGTTCGAAACACATGATATTCTACAGTAACTTTCTCGAAATTCTTTGGCTTTTGATACAATTCGAAAAAGAAGAGTTCGACCTGATAGAGTATCGGCTTCCAAGCGCTTTAAAAAGAATTCAATCAAGAAAAGAAATTGTAGGCTATGAAAAATTATTTATTTCCGGCTTCCGTAAGATAGTACGAAACCCCAACAAAGAAAACCAACTGCAAGAGCTATTAAAAATTAAATCACAAATAAGTGCTCTTTCAAATCAACAATTTCAGGCGATTTCAAATACTTTTAACCTTGTTTCTTGGATAGATAAAATGATAGGCCGTATAACTACATAAACTAAACTGGTTATTCCTTTTTACTAAGTATTTCAGACATTAATAATTAAAACCAAAAGACATCAAAAAATACAACCACTTATATTAATATAATGGAAAAGTTCTCCTCTTTTTAACTCATAGTGTCTATATTTGAACATGACACGAATTCTCCTCCTCCTTTTCATTGCATCTCAACTAACTGCAGTTGCACAACGAAAAAGCTTAGCAGAGCCCGGCTTCACCTCTGCCAAAGAGCGGTTGGCCGCTATGGAAAAGCACAAAAACAAAAGTGAACAGTCTCTGCTGAAAGGAATTGAATTCAGATCCGTTGGTCCAAGTGTAATGAGCGGACGAGTGGTAGATATTGAAGTTGACCCCAACGATGAAACCCATTTTTTTGTTGCCTATGCCACAGGAGGATTGTGGGAGACAAGAAACAATGGAACAACATTTACACCTCTTTTCGACAGCGAGTGGATTTTTGGAATTGGCGATATCGCCATCGACTGGAAAAGCGATGTGATCTATGTAGGAACAGGAGAAAACAACTCCAGTCGTTCTTCCTACGCAGGTATCGGATTATTTCGTAGCAGCGATCATGGAAAAACCTGGGAACATCTTGGTCTCGAAGAAACGCATCATATCGGTCGGGTAATTCTTCACCCTACAGATGCAAATACCATTTGGGTGAGCAGTATCGGTCATCTTTTCACTCCCAACAAAGAACGTGGATTGTATAAATCAAGCGACGGTGGAAAAACCTGGAAACAAACCTTGTTCGTGAATGAAAATACCGGGGTAATTGATCTTATTGTAGATGAGAAAAATCCTTCTGTGCTTTACGCAGCATCATGGCATCGCGAGCGCCGTGCCTGGAATTTTGTTGAAAGCGGAAACGGTTCAGGAATATACAAAAGCACAAATGGCGGGGACAGCTGGCAAAGGATTTCTACTCCCGAGAGTGGATTTCCACAGGGAGACGGCGTGGGAAGAATTGGTATTGCGCTATGTAAAAATAAACCGGAAATAGTGTATGCTTTTCTCGATAATCAAGCATTACGCAAAGACTTCAAAAAGGAAAGTGATCCGGAGGCATTAAGTAAAGATCAATTGAAAAAAATGAGCAAAGAAGAATTTCTGTCGCTCGATGAAAAAAAGATAAATCGCTTTTTACAGGAAAACAATTTTCCTAAAAAAATAACCATTGAGCTTGTTCGTACTAAAATTCTTGACAACAGTATCAGTCCCAAAACGCTTGCAGAATACCTTGAAGATGCCAATGCACTTTTGTTCGACACCCCGGTAACCGGCGCCGAATTTTACCGATCGAACGACGGAGGGAAGACCTGGAAGAAAACACATGATACCTATGTGGAAGATCTTGTTTTTACCTATGGATATTATTTTGGTCAGATCAGTGTAGATGAAAACGATCCTGAAAAAATATATGCATCCGCTTTTGTTGTTATAAAATCAGAAGATGGAGGAAAAACATTTGAAAGCATCAACGGCGACAATGTGCATGTAGACCATCACGCTTTGTATGTAAATCCAAAACGAAAAGGTCATTTGATAAATGGTAACGACGGGGGAGTAAATATCAGCTACGACAATGGCGCAAGCTGGATCCGTTGCAACACACCGGCCGTTGGGCAATTCTACACTATAAATGTTGACATGGCAAAACCATACAATATTTACGGAGGATTACAGGATAATGGAGTTTGGTACGGATCATCGCAACACAAAGAAAGTTTCTCCTGGCAAATGGAAGGTGAATACCCCTGGAAAACAATTCTTGGCGGAGACGGTATGCAAGTGATGATAGATCCGCGCGACAACAGTACAGTGTATACCGGATATCAATTTGGACATTATTACCGCATCAATAAAAATACCGGCGAAAGTTTTTACATCACCCCCAAACACGAACTGGGAGAGCGTCCCTTACGCTGGAACTGGCAAACTCCAATATGGCTATCGACGCATAGTCCGGACGTACTTTACATGGGTGCCAATAAAGTATTCCGTTCCCTTATACAAGGAGAAGAATTTGTTGCCATTTCAGGCGATCTCACTAAAGGCGGAAAACCCGGTGATGTAGCATTCGGTACCATAACTGCGCTGCATGAATCACCTTTAAAATTTGGACTATTGTATGCAGGAACGGATGATGGATTTGTATGGGTTACAAAAGACGGAGGAAACAGCTGGAACAACATCACAGGTACGCTTCCTTCCGATTTCACTGTTCGCAGAGTACAGGCTTCACATTTTGTTGAAGGAAGAGTATATGTTTGTCTGAATGGTCATACCCGCGATGATTTTTCAACTATGGTGTTTTCTTCTGAAGATTATGGAAAAACCTGGTCACGAATTGCTACCGATATATCGGGGGAAGCAGTTAACGTTATACGTGAAGATCCTGCCAATGAAAATTTGATTTATGTAGGAACTGACCATGGTTTATACGCATCACTCGATAAAGGAAAATCTTTTCAGTTACTAAACACTAATCTTCCCAACGTTCCCGTTCACGATTTGGTAATTCATCCCCGAGACAAGGAGTTGGTTGTCGGAACACACGGGCGATCTGTATATGCTGCAAATATTGCTCCCTTGCAAGAACTTACAACAGTAGTGCAATCGCAGTCGCTCTATCTCTATACACCCAAAGAAATCACCCATTCACGGATGTGGGGAAAAAGCTGGAGCAGATGGGAAAAAGGATATGAGCCTGAAATAGCAATTTATTTCTGGACAACAACAGAAGGTAGTGTAAATATTGAACTTCGCGACGTAAGCGGTAAACTGGTTTTTGCCGGCAAAAAACAACACCAAAAAGGATTGAGTTGTTTTTTGTACAATCTGAATAACAATCAGGAAAAAACAGAAAACGGAAAGTATGAATACCTCAAGCCGGGTGATTATAAGCTAAGCGTAAGCAGTGGAGCGTCTACCAGTACCACGACATTAAAAATTACAGAGAAACGGTGATCCCGACGCTCCCCTTCGGCACGGTCGGGACGGGCCGGTAAA
Organism: Flavobacteriales bacterium; assembly: GCA_046289975.1. Taxonomy (GTDB): domain Bacteria; phylum Bacteroidota; class Bacteroidia; order Flavobacteriales_D; family UBA2798; genus UBA2798. Next base: position 29,196 of record JBKBUQ010000016.1, read on the forward strand.
CAGTGAACGGCAAAAAGAAAATTTAGATTTCGTTCTCGTTCCCAGTCTCGTTCTCTAAACGCGCACTCCGATCACACAGACATCATCAATCTGTTCCATGTCGCCTTTCCAGGTGTGAAAAGCGGTATGCAGAACATCACGCTGCTCTTGCATTGATAGATGGCCGTTCTGAAAAATAAGTTTTTTGAATTGAGACTGCTTGTATTTTTTTCCATTAGGACCACCAAACTGATCTGCAAAACCATCAGTAAGAATATACAAACTTTCGCCCTTATGCAGTTTCAGTTTATGATTGGTAAATGGCTCAGTATAATCCTCTAAAAAATTTCCAACCGGTTGTCGGTCAGGTTTTATTTCGAATACAGCAAAAGAACTTTCGGAATCTTCTATTGCAAGATGTTTTTCAGGTACTGAGCTTTTTGCAGCAAAAAGGAACATTGAATTGTTTGCGCCTGCATATTGCAATTCCGCGCTTCCGTCAGGCAGGCGCCTTAAAGAACAAAGCGCAATATCCATTCCGTCCTTTACCGAGCTGACATCCCTGCGCTGACGCAATGTTTCGTTTACCAATAAATTCAACTTATCTAAAATAGCTGCCGGTTCCCGTAAACCAAATTCTTTAACACATCGGTTCAGATTATTATTTGCAACAATGCTCACAAAAGCTCCCGGAACTCCGTGTCCTGTACAATCTACCGCTGCAAAAAGCGATAAGTCATCAAATTGTTCAGCCCAATAAAAATCACCACTTACAATATCTTTTGGTAAATAATAAATAAAGTATTCTGGCAAAAATCCATCCATAAATGATTTTGCCGGAAGAATTGCTTCCTGAATATGTTGTGCATACCGAATAGAATCCAGAATCTCTTTGTTCTTTTCTTCAACCAATTCTTTTTGTTCGGAAATGATTTTATTCGCCCGCTTACGCGCCTGAAGTCCACGCCACACAACCAGCAGAATCAGCATACACAACGCCAATCCTATTCCCATATAAATTTTCTGCAGGCGCTGACGTTTGTTACTTTCTTCATGAACGATGTCGCGTCGTTGTTGTTCCAGCATCATTTCACGCTCCCGCTGATCGAAACCGTAACGCATTTCTTCCTCAACAAGCTTGGCCGTATTTTCAGAGTTGTACAAACTATCTTTTATGGTGACAAACTCTCGATAGTACTTCAACGCGCTATCTGCATTTCGTTGTCCTTCGAAAACATTAAACAAGGTAAAGGCAGAATTTTTTATCCCTTCAGGAGAACCTACTGAAGCGGAAAGATCATAGCTCCTTCTTGCAAACTCTCGCGCCTTTTTAAAATCCTTTTGCTTAACATAAACCTGCGCAATCGAATTGTATGTGTCAATCTGACCTTGCACATCCTGCGCACGATTACGAATTGGAAGTGAATAAAAGAAATGATATAACGCCTTGTCATAATCCCCTTTATCAGCATATGCACCACCCATGTTATTACGTACAGTGGCTACCATAAATTCGTCATTCATTCGTTGAGCACCTTCCAATGCCTGCTCATAAATCTCAATTGATTTATCAAATTGCTCGGTCTTCAAATAAACTTCAGCCATATTGGCCAGGGCAGTATTAATTCCTTTTTGATTGCCAAGTTCCTTTTGTATAGCTAAAACTTTATCATACAACGCAAGTGCTTTATCGTATTCCTGTCGCTTGGAATGGATAAGTCCAATATTGTTAAAAGCAATCGACATCCCTTGTTTGTCGCTGAGTCGTTCAAAACAACTGAGGGCTTTGTAATAATATTCGATGGAACGCGCATGCTGTCCGATTCTGGAAAATACAATTCCGTAACCGTTGTAAGTACTCGCCAAACCATCCAGATCACCTGCGCCCAAACAATTTTGTTCGGATTGCTGATAGGCGTCCAATGCACTATTATATTCGCCCTTCATGATAAAGGCTACCGCTTTATTACGGAGTATTTGTCCGAGCCCTTTACTGGCGCCTTTTGGAGCAAATTCCCCAATAGTAAAATCACAAAGTGAAATAGCAGAATCAGGAACAGAAAAAACAAGCGGCCATGATAGTTCATCCATTGCCTTTAAACGAACACTATCGGGTTCCGAACGATTATTATACACACTCCACAGGGAATCCGCATTGCTATATGCGTTCCCGGAATGAAAACAAATCATTACTATGAATAGAAAGAGAGCTCTACACATAGTATCAAATTAGGCTAATTTTCCTTAGCCCCCGGCAGTTGGATTGACCTATTTCGCCGAATAGCTCTTTTCTGCCACAAACACTAAAGAATAACTGATAAAAATTTATCCAAGATCCGCTAAAATGCGGTTAAACTTGTCCTATTTCTTCCGTTCAACGGTATACAGGACCAGACCCTCCAGGGCTCGGCGGGACTCTGATTCAGGAAACGTATGAAGAATAGTTAATGCTTTGTCCTTGAACTCATGCATGCGTTTTGTGGCATATTGCACTCCACCGCTTTTCAGAACAAAATCGACCACCTCCTGCACCTTTTTAGGGTCTTCGTTGTGGTTTTTTACATAGTTGATTATTTTGCGACGTACGCCTTTCTCTGCATTATTTAAAGCGTAAATCAAAGGCAATGTCATTTTCTTTTCCTTGATATCAATTCCTGTTGGTTTTCCGATATCCTCTCCGGAACCAAAATCGAAAATGTCGTCTTTGATCTGAAAAGCCATTCCAACGTGTTCCCCAAATTGCTGCATTTTATCAATAGCAGCTTCATCACATTTGGTA
>JBKBUQ010000169.1:0-6493 GCA_046289975.1 Flavobacteriales bacterium
AAAAGCATTCTCTAATAAAGTTCATTTTTTTTGAGACATAAAATCATTTAAACAAACAATTCCTGATTTCAAGGCTTCAACATCGGGTAAGTTTATGGAGAAACTAAGGGTGTCGTTGGGAAGGATATCGATAAGATTTGGTGTTGAAGTAATGTGTTGACCATGAAAAAATTTTCTTACCAGAGTTCTGGCGCTAATTCTTGCTGTGGTGATATCTTTGCTCACTTTCTTTAGCTCAACTGAAATATTTGCCGGTTGCCAGGCGAACTTATTTTCTGCTACAAAGAAGAATAAATCGCGAAATAGTATTCTTTTTCCTAAATATAATTCCAAACGCAGAAATACTTCATCCATTGAATGTGGGGTGGAGAAATAGTTTTTGGAATATTCTTTTAGCAGATTTTTTTCCTCATTGTTAGATGTATTAATAACAATGGTATCTGATTTTATCACCAATCCTTCTCTATGCTGAAAAGTAAGTATTGCCTTGTCTGCTCTACGTGTACCCTGATAATTGTACCGAATTCGAATTCCGTTTTCAAAAATTTCTGCGCTCAGTATTTCATTCTGAAAAAACGTTTTTAAACTATACCATGCAGGTTTAGGGATGTTATTCAGATCAATTAAACTCCAGCTTATTACAGCTGATGCGTCGTTCAGTTGCCATGGCATGGATCCTGCACAAAGACCATTCGAATTTCGGTGAGCAACAATTGCAGTTTTTAGTGCATTCGCCTGAGTAAATTGTGATAGGTAAATCCAATCTTTTAGGTTGGTTGGCTGACGAAATTCATTGGTGATATATTCTTCCAATAGTCCAATTCCTTTATAACTGATCATGAAATTGCTTAACTGTTCTTTTAAAGAAGAATTGTTTATGATCAGATCTTTCAAAACAGATTCAGAAGGAAGTGATGGTAAGCCATATTCCGTGGCGAAACGAGGAATTGATGTTTTGTAGCTTTCAATGGGAGCTTCGCCATGCCATACCGACCATAAATGGTTGTTTCCTGATCGTAAATCTTCGGATTTCCCCCAATTGCTTACGGGACTACTTTCCAGGTAGGCATGTTGAGGATCCAGGTTGCTGATTTTTCCGGGAAGAATCTCCCTGAAAATTTTATTGTAGGAACCAGATAGTACATCAAGGTGTTTAGACGAGTAATTGTATTTTGTTTGCCATCCCCAGTTCTTTTGGGCAACATCTATTTCATTATTTCCACACCAAAGTGCGATGCAAGGATGGTTTCTTAATCGTTTAACCTGGTCTTCTACTTCGGCTGAGATCGATTGAAGAAATGATTTGTCTCCTGGATAAAGCGTTCCGGAGAACATAAAGTCTTGCCAGATCATAATACCGTTTTCATCAGCCCAATCGTAAAATGCATCGGGCAGGTAACTACCACCACCCCAAACACGAATCATATTAATGTTGGCAGATTGTATTTGATGTAGAAGTTGATTTGAAATGGGTTCCCGATAATTTTTATTCCAGGGAATATTATAATCACCGGTTGCATCAGGTAATACCATATTGATTCCTCGAATAAAAACTTCTTTTCCATTTACAGTGAATACAAATTTTTCTCCAATAGAGTCTCTGCTTCTGTCAAGTTGAATTTTTGCTACGTAAAAATTTATCACCTCTTGAAAGACTACATTTCCCAATGTATCATTTAATGACAGAGGGATAAGATTGGGTTCGTTAATGCCAAAGGGTTTCCTTTCCTGTTCACGTTCTTCAGATCCCGCAGGCCACCAAAGCTTTGGGTATCGTATTTTCCCTCTGACGGTGAATGTGTTCTTTCCCTTTGACAGGTGAATTCTTTGTCCATTTACTGATTCAAACATTTCGGGATTAAATTCAGGAACAAGAGAACAGGATTTAGGTGAAATGATGGAGAGGTTTAATTTAAAATGGGTTAAGTTTCCATTCGACGTTATAGAATCAAACCAATATTCAATGGAATGAATGTCATCGCTAAATTCAATTAGTGGAAAACTTCGTAATCCAACATAAGGCAATGCACGTGCAAAATCCCAGCCGAATTCTTGTTGGGGCTGACGAATGTAGGGTGCTGATTTTATTGAATTAGTTTGATTGTCTGCGGGTAGTGTAATGTCCTTTTTTACCAGCTTTTTTTCTGCATAGTTAATGGGGTCCTCAAATCGAAGTAAGAGAATGTTATCGCCGTTTTTAAGATTCTTGCGAACATCAAATTTGTAAACACGAAAAGCATTATCAGTTTTTCCTATTTTTTTTCCATTCAAGAAAACTGTGCAAAAGGTGTTTGCATTCGTAAGCACCAGCTCCATACGTGTGCGGGGATAGCAGTCAGGTGGAACTTGAAATTCACATTTTAATTCGATTCCGTATTTGATGAAGGTAAGATAAACGAGACGTGCATACTCACTGGCAGACCAATGTTTGGGTAATTGATGACGTTCAACGGAATAATAGTGTTCAATGATTTGAGGTAAAGCACTTATTGCTGATGGCGCATTTTCTTTTGAAATAGGAAATGTGGTTTTGCTTTTTAGTGATCGTATAGTCCAGTTTTCATTTAGATCAAAGTCTATATCTGAGCTCGCCAATGCATTTGCAGCAGTGTTGAATGTTATTAGAACGATGAACCAAAGATTAAATTTTATCATTGCTTTGCTAACTGCTCCAGTAGTAATGACATTTTTTTTATTTTTTCTCCATCTGCCTGATAATTGAAAAATTCTTTTTCTCCTTTGCCCATGGCTGATTGTGGATTCCGGTAATTCATGCGTGAGGGAAGCAAGGTACTGGCGGATGAGTGGAATTCGCGAATCCCAATATTCCAGAATTGTTCAATATTATGTTCATTTATTCCCGATCCGGCCATAACAGATATTTTGGGATTTGTTGTTTGCGCCATTTTTTCAAGCATTGCTATTCCCTCAATGGCTGTTGGCATTCCTCCCGAACTCAATACGCGGCGAATACCAAGTGAGTGTACTATTTCAAGGTTCTTAAGCAAATCATTGCTCATGTCAATGGCTCTATGTACAGTTACATCCATGGTTCCTGCTAATTCCTTAAGAATTGCCATTCGCATTCTGTCAATAATGCCTTCTTGCGTTAGTATTCCAAAAACTACTCCGGGGACATTATGATTTTTGCAGAAAAGAATATCTTTTTTCATGATTTCAAATTCTGCATCATTATAGAGAAAATCTCCTCCTCTTGGACGAATTATGGGATAGGTTTGAATTGAACTTGTTTCCATTGCATGCAAAATGGAACCTGCTGAAGGAGTAGTCCCCCCTTCGTGCCGACCAGCGCAAAGTTCAACCCGGTGCGCGGCGTTTTCTGCAGCGATTTTTACGTCGGAAGCATTATAACAACATATTTCAAGGGTATAGGACCTCATCCGGTACAAGATAATGATTCAATTGCGAATCCTTTTATGGCTTGATACTTGTGTTTACAGATTTTACTTAAATTGCAGTCAGATCAAATATCGTTAAAAATGCCATATCTAAAACGGTTTTGCTTATTAATTCTGATCTTTCATTTTGGAAGCATTCATGCACAGGAAAAATTAACCAATTGGGTTGATCCTTTTGTAGGAACCGGTGGACATGGTCATACATTTCCTGGGGCAGTTGTGCCATTTGGGATGATGCAATTAAGTCCTGACACTCGAATTGACGGAAGTTGGGATGGTTGTTCGGGATATCATTACAGTGATTCCAAAATTTATGGATTCTCGCATACACACTTAAGCGGAACTGGTGTATCTGATTATGGTGATATTGCATTTTTGCCTGTCACAACAATTTCTGCCGGGCAAATGAAAAAAGGTGTAATTGATTATAAGCGTTACGCGCAATCTTTTTCTCATGCCAGCGAAAAGGCTAGTCCGGGTTATTATTTTGTTGAACTCGCTAATGGAGTTAAGTCAGAATTCACCGTGAGTCCTCGTTGTGGAATGCACAACTATATTTTTCCAAAAAAGGGAAATCCAGCTTTGATTATTCAGTTAGATCATCGCGATAAAACGATAATGTCCTCAATGTCCTTTACCGATAACAAAACAGTTTTGGGATTTCGCAGAAGCGAATCATGGGCAAAGGATCAGCATATTTATTTTGCGATTGAATTTTCTGAAGAATTTGCAACACCTAAAATCCAATACAAAAAAGTTGGCGATAGGAATAATGTGGAATGTATGGTGCTTCCATTTCCAAAAGCAAAGGGGAAGGAATTAAAAGTTCGGATTGGTATATCCAACGTGAGCATTGAGGGAGCAAAGAATAATCTTAAGAATGAAATTTCTGATTGGGATTTTAATAAGCTACGCAATAAGGCAGAAACACTTTGGGAAAACGAGCTCAATAAAATTACTGTTTCTGGAGGAACAAATGATCAGCGTAAGATTTTCTATTCTTCACTTTATCATACAATGATTCACCCAAGTCTTGCGACTGATGTTGATGCTTCATATAGAGGTATGGACGGAGTTGTGCATAAGGCTGAAGGGTTTACGTATTATTCGGTTTTCTCACTTTGGGATACATTCAGGGCAACACACCCACTGTATACTATCCTCGACAAAAAGCGTACGATTGATTTTATAAAAACATTTCTTGTTCAATTTGAACAAAGCGGACGACTTCCGGTTTGGGAGCTTTCTTCCAATGAAACGGATTGTATGATTGGTTATCACAGCGTAAGTGTAATAACTGATGCAGTGATGAAAAATATTTCGGATTTCGATCTTCGCAAAGCTTTGAATGCGATGGTTGTATCTGCCAGAGCAAATAAATTCGGACTAAAAGATTATATTGAATTTGGACACCTCTCTGTCGATATGGAGCATGAATCTGTTTCAAAAACGCTGGAGTATGCATATGATGATTGGTGCATTGCCATTCTTGCTGAGCAATTGAATGAGACAGAGATCGCAAAAGATTTTTTTAACCGATCCAATTCATGGAAAAATAGTTTTGATCCGCAAACGGGTTTTATGCGTCCTCGCAAAAATGGAGCATGGTTATCGCCATTCGATCCTCGGGAAGTGAACAATCATTTTACTGAAGCAAATTCATGGCAATACAGTTTTTTTGTTCCGCATGATGTCGATGGGATGATTCAGTTTTTTGGAGGAGCAAAACATTTTGAAGAAAAGTTGAACTCGCTTTTCACGGCATCTTCTGCAATGCTAGGTCGCGATCAGGCTGACATTACCGGTTTGATCGGTCAGTATGCACATGGAAATGAGCCAAGTCATCATATGGCGTATCTCTATAATTACGTAGGTCGTCCCGATAAGACCCAGAAAATTATAAATCAGATAATGAGTTCATTTTACACAGTGGCTCCTGATGGTTTGATTGGCAACGAGGATTGCGGTCAAATGAGTGCCTGGTATGTTTTATCTGCAATGGGATTCTATCAGGTTACGCCGGGTGATCCGTATTATAGTGTAGGAGTTCCTTTGTTTGATCAAGTAAAAATAAAAGTGGATGATGAAAAAATTTGCACGATACGTTCTCAATCCCGTTCTGATAAGAATGCTTTTGTTACAAGAGTAAATAGTGATTTCAGAATGTCGGTCAGTCATCAGGAAATAATGCAGGGCGGTACAATAGTGTTGGAATTTGGTGAGGAGAAAACTATTCTGGAAAATCTGCCAAAGTATTTAGCATCAAATTCTATTCCCGCGGCTAGACGAAACAAGTATGTTCCGATTCCCTATTTTTCAACAGGCGTAGAAACCTTTAGGGATAGTTTGGTGATTGAATTAATTTCACCCGATCCTTCCTGCTCGATTTATTATACAACGGATGGAATTGCACCCAATGTGAAAGCAAAAAAATACAATTCTCCCTTGGTAGTTAAAGAGTCAATCGTCCTTAAGGCAATAGCTGTTGATCCATCCGGTATTGTGAGTAAGCTTAATTTTGGATCCTTTAACAAGATTGATCATAATTGGTCTGTTGTTATCCAATCATCCGTCAATCCTCAATATACAGCGGGAGGTCCATTTGCTTTGGTCGACGGATTATTAGGCGATCAGAATTGGCGCAAAGGTCGATGGATAGGCGTGCAGGGACAGGACTTTGAATCTGTAATTGACTTAAAGCAGTCCACACGAATTATGAATGTCAGAGCAAATTTTCTTGAAGATACCCGCGCCTGGATATGGCTTCCTGATGAGGTTTCTTTTTTCTTTTCTGAAGATGGTAAAGAATGGAAAGAATGGCGTACTATTCAAAATGATTCAATCACTAATGAATATTCTGAACGGATAAAGGGATTTGAGATCAAAAAATCAGGAATGATCCAAGCCAGATATATAAAAGTAAAAGCGAAAAACCACGGCAAAATCCCGGCCTGGCATCCCGGTTCAGGTAATGATTCATTCATCTTTATCGATGAAGTGCAGATCAATTGAACCTTCCACCTGAATCTATCCTAAAACAACTTAAGTCCAGTAGACCACCGGGATTTTTAAAA
>JBKBUQ010000170.1:0-6440 GCA_046289975.1 Flavobacteriales bacterium
GCGAGAGCAAACGCTGCTCCATACCCTGCATCTCAACCGGTGGTTTATCAGATGTAAGAACAATCTGCTTTCCGCTCTGGTGAAGATGATTGAAGATATGGAAGAATACATCCTGCGTACGTTCCTTACCGGCAAAGAACTGAACATCGTCAATGATCAATACATCCATCATCTGATAGAAGTGAATGAAATCATTCGTTGTGTTGTTCTTTACAGCATCAATGAACTGATGGGTGAATTTTTCAGAAGAAACATACAATACCGTTTTGTTCGGGTATTGATTCTTGATCGAAATTCCGATTGCATGTGCAAGGTGTGTCTTACCCAAGCCAACTCCTCCATAAATGAGAAGCGGATTGAATGCGGTTCCACCGGGCTTGTTGGCTACGGCATACCCTGCTGAACGTGCAAGGCGGTTGCAGTCTCCTTCTACAAAATTTTCAAACGAGTAATTGGGGTTAAGATTAGAATCCACATTTACTTTCCTCAAACCCGGAATGATGAACGGGTTCTTGATGGGATTGGAACTAATGTCCAATGGCATCGAAAGGGGCGGATTCTTCAATGCTTTTGCGTTCGTAGTCGGAATCTTGACAGTGTAGGGCGATTGTGATCCATACGTGTTTTCCATCACGATGGAGTACTCCAGACGTCCTTCAGTACCTAATTCCTTCTTGATCGTTTTTTTGAGAAGCGTTATATAATGCTCCTCTAACCACTCGTAGAAAAATTGAGAGGGGACCTGGATCGTAAGTACATTGTTTTCAAGTTTAAGTGGCTTGATAGGCTCAAACCACGTCTTGAAACTTTGCAGGCTCACGTTGTCGCGGATGATATCCAGACAATTCTTCCAGACGGTCTCGTGATTTTTCTTCATTCGTTGTGTTGGTATTATTTGGTTTGTTTGTTTGACCGCGTCCGGTCATTGGGGTTGCGAATATAGAATATTTGATACTCCCGATGACCGCACAAAGCAAATATTTACATAAAAAAGTTTAAAAAAAAATGGAGGTTAGCTTGATTTTCTAAAAAGTTTTTTTTGGGCAATCAGATAACATTTCTGTTACTACTCTGAAGATACGAAATTTCTCCTATAGAAGTTCCTCCTGATCGTGATTTATTAAAGGAAATATCGATACGTCCTAATCGCAAGCCTCCCCAACCTGCCTGATTAACCAGTACAGGTTTTCCTGTTTTATTTGTAACAATTGCTGCTTCTTCCATAAATGTATGCGTATGTCCTCCTAGTATGATATCGATCATGGTGCTTTCCTTTGCAAGTTTTACGTCTGATACTTTTTCGTTAGCATACTGATACCCAAGGTGCGAAATACAGATGATGAGGTGACATCCGGCCTGCTTTAGCATTTTTGAGCGGTCCCTGGCTATTTCAATAGGGTCAAGCCAGACGGTTTTTCCATAATTTTTTTCAGTAACTAACCCCTTTAGTTCTATTCCAAGTCCGAACAGACCTATTTTCAGGCCTCCCTTTTCAATTATCTTATGATCGAAGGTATGCTTGTTCAGTAATGTGCCTGAAAAGTCGTAATTCGAGCATAAAAAGGGGAATTGTGCATGGTGCAGGACTTTCAGGAAGCCTTCCAGCCCGTTGTCGAAATCATGGTTGCCCATGGTTGCAGCTTCGTAGCCCATGTCCGACATCAACCGTAGTTCCGGTTCGCCACCAAAGAAATTAAAGTAGGGTGTGCCCTGAAAAATATCTCCGGCATCGACCAGAAGCACGTTTTGTTCAGTTTTTCGTATGGTAGCGATCATGGCAGCACGACGTTCCATTCCTCCTAATCCTGCATATTGCGGATCATCATTCGGAAAAGGGTCGATCCTGCTGTGCATGTCGTTGGTGTGCAGAATGGTGAGACGACGCGTTTGATCTTTGTGCAATATATTTTCGCGCAAAAGATCAGGGATAAGCAGCATTCCCGCTAACCCGGCACCTGATTTCTTTAAAAAAGATCTTCTATCTGAAAAAGAGAATGCGGTCATCGGTTTCAGCTTGTATTGATTTTCCCTGCACAGTGAGTTTGCGGATGTGTGAAATAATAACATCGCGTAATTTCAAACGAGTGGAGATCACTTCTTCAGCTTTTGTGAAGAATTCCATATTGTCACCGCCCTCTGCAAGATAATCTGTTGTGATGATCCACATATTGGCAGCGGGTTTCATATCGCTGATGTGCAATCCGGCAAATTCTCCTGAGAAACTGACCAATGATGTATTTTTTGAAAGGGGATGCCCTCCTTTTTCTACAAGCGAGGAGCCGATAGTGGGTAATTCCTTTATTGGCATTCTGACCAACACAACTTCATTTTCAAAGGGCATGATTGAAAATATTCGCTCCACTGTTACTTCACCTTCCGGTAGCGGAGCCCTGAATCCTCTGGTATTTAAGAGCGAAAAATAATTGTGTTCCTTCAAAAAATGATAGGATTCCATTGCAGGAATATCTTCCAATAACAAATCACAAACAAAATTCCCAAGCGAGCCCTGAGGTTTTTTGGTGATAAGCGCATTGCTGCAATACCCGATCACTTCTTTCATTGTGCGTGAAAGGGAATCTCTGTAGGGTGCGATGATGGATTCGCTTGTTGCATGGTTCCCCTCCTTAACAGGTGTGTTTCCGGATGTGGATACTACGGGTACCCATTGGCTGCAAGAAACAAATGCAAAAAACAGTAAAAGATATAGGAGGCTTTTTTTCACGGATGCTGAATATACAAAAATTCAGATTTGGATAATCAGGTGTTCCAGATTTCCCAGGATTTTTCTGCCTGAAGTTTAAGCATGGTTAATCCGTTTAGTACAGTAGCTCCGTTTGCTTTACCTTTTGTTAAAAATAAAGTAAGATCAGGATTGTATATAAGGTCAAACAGTAAATGCTCTTTGCCAATACCTGAATAAGGAATAGGAGGGTAGTTTTCAGTTTGCGGATGCATTCCTAACGGAGTAGTATTGATGATTAACGGATAGTTGCGAATGAAGGGCTCGCTGATTTCATCCCATGTTAAATCACCTTTTTCTTTTTCTCTGGATACCGTAGCTACCTGAATGCCCAGTTCTTTTAACGCATACACAACTGCTTTTGAGGCTCCGCCTGTGCCTAAAACAAGTGCCCTGTAATGCTGACTTGTTAGAAATGGTTTAAGCGACATCCTAAAACCGTAGACATCGGTATTGTACCCGATCGTTTCAGTAATGCCTTGTTTGCGAACGATCTTAACGGTATTTACCGCTCCAATTTTTTCCGCTTCAGAATTCAGCTCAGTGAGGTAGGGGATGATTGATTCTTTGAAAGGGATGGTGACATTTATTCCTGCTAGGTCAGGTACGTTTTCAATCAAGGTTGCGACTTCTGAAATTGCAACAAGCGGGTAATTTTCGTAAAGAGCATCATTTATTTTTTCTGCCTTGAATTTTTGATCAAAATAAGATTTTGAAAAGGAATGAGTGAGGGGTTGTCCGATCAGACCGTAACGTTTCATGGCGGATAATAAAGAATGGGGGGCAAATATTGGAATAATCTCCGAGCATGCGAAAGATGCGCTTTCATTTGTGCTTTAAATTGGATTAACATCTATCTTCGTCTCCTATGGAACAACAAAAATATTCCCGGTCAGTAGCCATTTCCATGGTGGTTGCCAATATGATCGGTACCGGAGTTTTTACAGCACTTGGCTTTCAGGTAGGAGCATTACCTTCGCCGTTTGTTTTGCTCTTTCTTTGGTTTATCGGCGGAATCATTGCTCTGGCAGGGGCTTTATCTTACGCAGAGGTCTCGACGCGCATACCAGGTAGTGGAGGCGAATACAATTATTTATCAAAACTCTATCATCCTTCGTTGGGATTTGTTTCCGGTTGGATGTCCTTGATCGCAGGATTCTCTGCACCGATTGCTGTTGTTGCCATAGCTATCGGAAACTATTTTTCTCCGGTAATTGGTATTGAACGCATCGAATGGATCGCGGTTTCCTTTATATTGATTGTTGCAGCCATTCAGTTGACAGGTGTTAAATATGGTGGTGCATTTCAAAAATACCTCACGATGTATAAGATCATTCTCATCGTGGTGTTGATCATACTTCCTTTTTTGATGGGAGGATACGAACCTTCCGGCTATAGTTTTATGCCCCGGGAAGGTGATCTCGATTTGATTTTGAGTCCGGCTTTTGCCATCTCTCTTGCATGGATCATGTATGCCTACTCCGGGTGGAATGCATCAACCTATATCGCAGGTATGATGGAAAATCCCCGTAGAAATCTTCCTTTTTCATTGTTGATGGGAGCAGGTATTGTTACTTTATTGTATGTCGGATTGAATGCCGCGTTTTTGCATGTTGCAACATTTGATGAGATTGGTGTTAAGCCACCCGACTTCAGCGATGTGGATGTTGGAAATGTTGTTGCATCCAAATTATTCGGTACGCGTATCGGCACAGTCTTCGCTGCATTAATTACGTTCGCACTACTTTCTTCGCTCAGTGCGATGATGATTGCGGGTCCACGAGTATATGAACAGATCGGAAAAGATTATCCGGTTTTTACTATTCTTACCACCAGCAACCGACTTGGTGCACCTTACCTTGCTATTTTGCTCCAGGCTGCAATTGCCATCGTAATGGTAATGACTTCCTCTTTCGAATTTGTACTGAAATACATTGCAGTTAGTTTGTCGGTATTCTCAACATTAACAGTGGTTGGTTCAATGTTGCTCCGATTCCGTAAAGTCGATATTGACGGATCTTTTCGTTCTCCCCTGTTTCCATTGGCACCTATTGTTTTTCTGGTTGCCAATCTATGGTTCTTATATTTCATGGTTTCGCTTGAGATAAATGAAGGGAAATTTGGAATCATTTGGTTTTCCTTGTCCACCATGGCAATTGGATTTGTCATTTATTTCCTGGCCGGAAAATTTTCTGATAAAAAATCTTCCGACACTTTAGAATGAAACAGTTCGTTAAATTTCTCGCTTTTTCACTGGTACTCATGCAAGCTTCATGTGGCACCGCTGATTCTTCTGCCGGCAAGCAGGAAGAATTAAAAAATGTGGTGAAGCCGGATAGTGTTAACCATGTTGTCCCTGAAAAACGCGTGTTTTACCGCGACAGTCTGCTCGATTTCACTGCGCGTTACCTTGCCGGATTGAATCAATTGTGCAGAAATCCGTTTTTAAAGCTGGAACAAGAACCGGCGTGGATGGATCATCGTTCGCAGTCGCAAAAAAATTGGGATAAACTTTTGGAAGATCGCATTCAACCCATGATGAATTGGTCGGCGGAAACATTTAAGCCAATGGTCAAGGATTCCTTAACGGTTTTCTACCCCTTTTCCGGTCCCGATTTTTTACATGTCCATTATTTATACCCCAATGCAACGCGTTATATTTTATGTGCACTGGAACCAATTTCTGATTTGCCGGATTTACTTGTTTTGAATCCTGAAAACAGATCGACGTATCTGAAAAGTCTTCAGAATTCATTGCGGGATATTTATGGTAAAAGCTATTTCATCACCAATCACATGAAAGAAGATTTGAGCAAAGACAAGGTACGTGGGGTGTTGCCTTTGTTTTATGTTTTTATGGTTCGTACCGGACATGAGATTCTGCAAATTGATCCGGTTGCTTTGGATTCTACAGGTGTTTTATTGGACACATTGCCGGAGAAAAAATCGCCCTTTTGGATAAGTGGAATTCGTTTCCGTTTTCGTCATGAGAATGCAGATACCCTTCGTGAAATGATTTACTTTTCAACGGATATATCGGATAAGGGATTGAAAAAGAATCCGGCAATCTTAAAGTATGTACAACAGCAAGGATCAGTAAATACCTTTATAAAGTCGGCTTCCTATTTATTGCATTATTCAACCTTTTCAATGATGCGTGAACAAATTATGGCCTCCAGCTCAACGATATTTCAGGACGATACCGGGATTCCGTACAAACATTTTAAATCAACTTCGTCGTGGAGAACAGTGTTTTACGGTAATTACACAAAACCGGTAAAGGATTTCGGTTCGTTTACATTCCAGGATGATCTGGATTCTGCTTATTCTGCTTCTAAAGGATTACCATCGCTACCCTTTCACCTGGGGTATCATTGGGGCGACAGAAAACAGAGTCAACAATTATTTATCAGAAAATGAAGACACGATTTTTTCTTCTGCTTTTATTTTTTGTAACGGTTAATGTTGGAAATGCAAACGCCGTTGTAGAGGTTTCCAACGAGCAATACTGGAAAGATGTGCGAAAGAGAATGCCGGAGTTTTCGAAGATATTCAAAAAGCATAAGGATTTTCGTTTGGAGATTATGGTAACCCAAATTGACAGAAATACGGCAAATGGAATTGAGCGGTTGAAACGCTATCATTTTGGTGATTCGCTCAGCTATTTTTACCCTGCCAGCATTGTTAAATTACCGGCTTC
>JBKBUQ010000171.1:0-6415 GCA_046289975.1 Flavobacteriales bacterium
GGTGCTAACGGTGGTGATATTCTTTTGTGGGACGGAAGAGGTAATCCATCTATAACAACTGCCAGCTGGGCAAATGCATGGAATCTTGAAGCACCCGGATTTTCAACACATACATCTTCAGGTGGAGGAAGAGGTGGATATTCCTGGTCGAACAGCAACCAGAATGCAACAACGCTTGCTCCGGGTTCGGCTGCATGGGGTGGAGATAACAGAAAAATTTACGGTGGTTATGGCGGTCGTCCATTGGACTACAGCACAGGGAAAATATTTTTCGGTGGCGGTGGTGGTGCCGGCGATCAGAATGAAAATTTTGGAGGTGCGGGCGGTAACGGCGGTGGAATTGTTTTTCTCTACTCACACGGTACAGTTGGTGGAACAGGAACCATTACTGCAAACGGCAACAATGGAAATGGGACACTTACTCCGGGTCCCGGTTTTGGCCAATGTACAGGTAAAGATGGTGCAGGCGGTGCAGGCGGCGGCGGTTGTGTAATAATCAATTCCAATGGTTCAATTGCAGGTATCAGTATTGTTGCAAATGGAGGAAATGGCGGGAACCAAAACATCACCTGTAATTTTACCACTCCCGGTGATTGTTACGGAACAGGAGCAGGCGGAGGCGGAGGATATATCGGAATATCGAATGGAGCAATAAGCAGAACAGCAAACGGCGGTGACAATGGAACTTCTAATGCACCCGCAATGACAGAATTTCCTCCTAATGGTGCAACACGAGGAGGCGCCGGTGTAAACAATGCAAGTATTGCCAATCATTTCCTGACTGTTAACCCCTCTAATATTGATATCTGCGCATCGGCAACTGCAACACTCACTGCAACGTTAACGGGAGCTTTACCTTCCGGTGCAAGTATCAACTGGTACGATTCTCAATTTGGAAATACTATAGTTGGAACAGGATTAACTTTTACAACACCTGTTCTCACCACAACTACCACCTATTATGTTGGAATTTGTCCGGGATTTTACAGAATCCCTGTAACGGTTACAGTTGGATCAACACCAGTAATTGATATCAGCAATATTTTAATCACCAACGCCACTTGTGGGAATAACAATGGTGCAATCAATAATATCATTGTCACCGGAGCAACATCTTACACCTGGAATGGAGTAAACTCTGCAACACCGGATCTGAGCAATGCAGCACCCGGTTCCTACACACTCATCGCATCCGGAGGAGGAAGCTGTACAGCTACTGCGGGTCCCTTTACCATTTCAACAGGTGGCGGACCAATAATCAACACAGCGTCAATGGTGATTACCCCAACCTCATGCGGAATAAACAACGGTAGCATATCAGGAATAACAGCAACTGGCACAGCACCGCTTTCTTATACTTGGAATGGAGCAGCGAACAATGATGCAGACACCAATCAGCTTGCTGCCGGAAGCTACACCTTGCTGGTAACAGATGGATTAGGTTGCAGTGTTTCAAGCGGACCTCATGCGATTGCTCCATCAACAGCAATGAGTTTTAATTCTTCGGGTATAGTTATCACCCCAGCAACATGCGGATCAACCAATGGAAGCATAACTGGAATAATTCTAAATGGAGGATCAGCTCCAATAAGTTTACAATGGAATGGCACACCATCCGCAACAACCGATATAAGTGGAATTGGCAGTGGAAACTATACCATCACCGCAACTGATAATGCAGGGTGTAATGCAAGCTCCGGTCCATTTACAGTAACTTCAACAGGTGGTGTAAATATTAACGATGCCAATATTGTAATCGTTCATACCTCCTGTGGAAACAACAATGGAAGCATTTCCGGCATTCTTGTGAGCGGCGGAACTTCTCCCTATACCTTTGCTTACAATGCAATTAATAATCCAACTGCAGATATTTCAAATTTAGCTGCAGGATCGTATACCTTTTCGGTTACAGATGACCAAGGTTGCGTAACTGCCAGCGGACCCTATGTCATTAATCCCTCATCCTCTCCTACAGTTAATGTAACAGGTACTGACGTCTCTTGTTTTGGTGCAAACGACGGAACTGCAACTGCCAGTGGAAGTGGCGGAACAGGGATTTTAAATTACCAATGGACATCAGGTCCTGCAGGTGCTGTATTTGCAGGAACCGGAGCAGGAACTTTCAGTGTAACTGTAACCGATGCTGCAGGATGTACAGCAACCGGTTCTGTTACCATTACTGAGCCTGCAGAAATCATCGCTGCAATAAGCGGAACAAACAGCATTTGTAACGGACAAAACACAACACTAACGGCAAGCGGTGGAACAAGTTATTCCTGGTCGAGCGGAGATAATACTGCCGCAACTACCGTTACACCAACAACTACCACTACCTACACGGTGACCGTTACAGTTGGCTCGTGCAGCACCACATCATCTGTTATGGTTACCGTTAACGATGTGCCGGTTGCAAGTATAAGTGGAACAACATTATTGTGTCCAGGTCAGAGTACAACACTTACTGCTTCAGGCGGAGGCACCTATCTTTGGAGCAATGGAGAAACAACTCCTTCCATTACAATTTCACCCACTGCAAACGGCCCGTTGAGTGTTACCGCAACAAACGGATGTGGCAGTGATAATGAAACAGTAAATATCATTGTGTTTCCAGCGGCATCTGCTTCTGCCGGTGCTGATGTTACAATTGCGCTGGGAGGATCAACAACACTTTCTGCAAGTGCAGGAACAAGTTATTCCTGGTCACCTTCCATAGGGTTAAATCAAACAAACACACAAAGTGTAATTGCTAGTCCGGGATCAACCACCACTTACATTGTTACCATCACCGATTCAAATGGATGTACAGCCAGTGATGATGTAATTGTTTCGGTTGATATGCAGATGGTCGTATTTGTACCTGATGCATTTTCACCTAATGGCGATGGAAACAATGATCAATTATTTGTTCGGGGAGCGGGAATCAGAGAATTCACATTCCGCGTGTACGATCGCTGGGGTGAAAAAGTATATGAAAGCACCGATCTGCAATCCGGTTGGAATGGAAATTATAAAGGAAGTTTGTTGAATTCAGGTGTATTTGTTTATACTCTGGAAGGAGAATTTATTTCCGGAGAAAAGTTTGACCAGAAAGGTAACATTACATTATTCCGTTAATCTATGAAACAGTTAACTACCCTAGCAATACTATTATCTGCATTTTCACTTAGTGCGCAGGATATTCACTTTTCACAATACATGGAAAGTCCAATGAATCTTTCCCCGGCACTTGCAGGTACAGACGCAAGTTCTGCGCGTGCCAATTTAAATTACAGAAACCAGTGGGGAAGCTTCGATAAAGCCTATAGTACAATGGGTGCCAGTTTTGATATCGGAATGAT
Source organism: Flavobacteriales bacterium (assembly GCA_046289975.1). Classification (GTDB taxonomy): domain Bacteria; phylum Bacteroidota; class Bacteroidia; order Flavobacteriales_D; family UBA2798; genus UBA2798. The sequence continues at coordinate 3,339 of JBKBUQ010000171.1, forward strand.
GCGCGACCCCAATAAAAGCGCATTTCTGGGTGCGGGCTTATCCATTCTAAATGACAAAGCCGGTACAGGAGGACTTAACAGAATGAGTGTGGCAGGAAACTTGTCTTCTGTAATTGAAGTTGGAAATAAAAGTTATTTGAGTGTCGGAATTCAAGGATCATTTAACCAGAGAAGTATTTCTATGGATGCATTTAAATGGGATGCACAATTTCAAAACTTATCTTATAATTCTTCGCTAGCAAGTGGAGAGACAGGTGGATCGCTGAGCAAAACGTTTTTTGATCTGGGTGCGGGACTCGCATTTGTAAAACATGGGAACTCCAGTAATTTGTCGAACTCCGATGATTTTTCCATGACTGCCGGATTAGCAGCCTACCACATTAATCGTCCGAACCAAGCGTTTCAGGGAAGCGACAAAATGAACATGCGGTACAATGGATTTCTGCAAATGAGTTTTGGTATAGGAGGAAGCAATATGTCGATTCAACCACAACTGGCCTACTGGCGTCAGGGAACCTTGCAGGAAATCAATACCGGCATGATGTTCCGTTATGTCTTAAAACCGGAATCGCAACATACAGGATTTGAACGCGGAATAGCCCTATCCATTGGTGGTTTCTACCGCGTAAAAGACGCATTGTATCCAATGATGTTACTGGAGTACGGCGATTTCGCGTTGGGAATGTCGTACGATGTAAATGTATCGTCGCTAACACCCTACTCTCAATCAAGAGGTGGATTTGAAATTTCTCTTAGGTACCGTGATTTAAACGGATTGGTGTTTGGGAAACCCGGTCAGCGAAGAATGCTGTAATCAGGAAACAATCAGATTCAGAATTTCCTGCTGAACATCCTTTCCTTTGTTTTCTGCATACCATTTGTGCAATCGCTCTTTCATTTCATCAGCAGAAACTGAAGCATCATTTTTCAGCGCCAAAACGAGTTCCTGCGCTTTTTCAGGACGTGGTCCCCACGTAAATAATTCTTCGCCTGTTTCACTCAATGCGATCAGCTTTGGAATAGATCTTCCACCATTGGTGAGGTATCGATCCATGATGGGCAGGTTTTCATCTCTGAGCAAGATCACCAATTCAATTTTGCCTTCAGAATTTTCTGCCATTTTAGAAATAAAAGGCAAACACTGAGCAGCGTCACCACACCAAGGCTCCGATAGAACGTACCATGTTTGTGGTTTTGAATTTTTCAGGACATCGCTACAAGCAGATAATAATTCACCTACTTTATTCCACTTTTTCATCCGGTGCAAATTGAGACGGGAATACTCAATCATGGCAGGACTCTGGTCAGGGCCTGTAGTTTTTCCTTCGTCCACCAGTTTTTCTGAAAATGCATAATAGGCTTCGTACGACCATTTCGAAGCGGCTGGCAGCAATGCAATTAATTGTTGGATCTCACTCATGGCACAAAGATAGAAAGCAATTTTGGCACGAAACGTGATATATGTTAATTATGCTTATTGGTTTTGCGGATGCCTCCGGAACCCTGCATTGTCAGGTTGAAGGGGGCATACCCATTTGCATGATTTTGTACTTTTACACCCCATTTCAATGATTATGCGAATTCTTACATCCACACTTTTTTTACTGCTATTAGGCAACAACACTTTTTCTCAGGAACACGACACCCTGCTGACAGAAACAGCCCGTTATATTGCAGGCATTCCCTGTGAGACAAACTATTTCAAGACCCTACAGCAAAAATCTTTTTATAAAACGCATTCCGACTTCTGCACAAAAAGCTGGGAAGAATTATCGGATTCAACATTGAATCCGATGGTGAAATGGGCAACAGAAAAAAACATTATTGAAACCCGCGACACCAACACCTGCTTTTATCCTTTTTCGGGGCCGGATATTTTATTCGCTTTTCAGTTTTTCCCCTATTGCAGCAATTATATCATGATGGGCCTTGAACGATTGGGAACTATGCCTGACCTGAAAAAACTAAATGAACAACAACTATCTGATTATTTAGGTGCATTGCGACAATCGCAGAGGTATTTGTTGAAGTCAGGATACTTTGTGACCTCACATATGAGTCAGGACTTCTCAAAAAGCACATTGAACGGGAACATCCATTTGATGGCTTACTTTTTAATTCGAACAGGTTTTTTATTCAGGAAAATTGAATACGGCGGGATTGATTCGCAAGGAAATTTTTTTACCTCCAAAAACAATCAGGGTAGCGGATACTTTCAAGGAATGCGCATTGAAGTAGTGCGTAAAAATGAAATGCTAACGAAAACGGTGCATTATTTTTCATTTGATGCAGCTGATTATAAAATATCCGCAAAACCTGAATTTAAGCTATTTGTGGAAAAGAAAAAAGGGGTTTGCACCTATATTAAATCAGCCTCTTATATCCCGGCTCATAAAAACTTTTCGGTAGTTCGTAATTTGATTTTGCAGCATTCAGATAAAATTTTGCAAGACGACACCGGTGTTCCTTACAAAAACATCGTGCCGGAGCAATTCGAAATAAATCTTTGGGGAACCTATACAAAAACGATCAAAGATCTTTCCTGGGGTTATGACCCTGAATTAAGAAAAGCGCTTGAAGCATCCGGAAACAATGCTCCGCTTCCATTTAAGATCAGCTATAACGGGAATTATGGAGAAGGGATGATGCTTTATGCGAAAAGGAAAAAGAACTGATCAGTTTTTCAGCAGCGAATTCAATTTTCTGATTTGATCTTTTGTGCCCAACACAAACAATTTGGAATTTGGAATAACCTCTGTTTGAGGAGAAGGGTTAACCTCAATTTCGCCGGAAGCTTTCCTGAAACCAATAATTGTACAACCTGTAAGAGAATCGGAATTCAACTGACCAATTGTTTTGTAATGAAATCCATCCGGCAAACTGTTAAAGCCAACTTCTTCCAGATTAACCAAATCTTCAGCCTGTTGGGAAATCATACTGATGAATTCCATTAAATCAGGCTGAACGACCAATTGCGCCAAATATTCTCCTCCGAGAGTATCCGGCATGATGACATGGCCAGCCCCTGCATTGCGGATCTTTTTCATGGAAGAACGATCAGATGCTCTGGAAACAAT
>JBKBUQ010000172.1:0-6384 GCA_046289975.1 Flavobacteriales bacterium
GAGTTACGCAAGCAGTTGGCCCTGCAGGATGACCCAAAACACTTTGTACAAGTGAAAAGACATGTCCGTTTCCATCTGTTACAACAAGCGTAACATTATAGGTGCCCGCGGCAGAATAATTGTATCCCCCATTTTGGGCATTAACTACATTTAATGTCGCATCTCCGAATTCCCAATAATAAGTGTAAACACTGTTTCCTCCTGTTGCATTTGAGCTGAAATAGAAACCCTCATTCAGGCAAAAAGTAGCCATTGTTGCAGTTGCACTTAGTGTAGAACCGCAGGTGTTCATGACATGGAAGTCGAGGTATTTAAAAACATCAACGGCGTAAACAGTCCATTCGTTTTCTGCACTGCCTGACCAAGTTGTATTTCCGCTTTGAATTCCCGGTTTTCTGCGTAAAGTATGATTAAGGGTTCCATTGGTAATACCATCAACAGTCCATCCGGTTACAGGATCGTTTCCTATGATTCCAATGCGATCAATAGCCGTTGCACCATTCATCAGTTCAACCACGTCGTTACCATTATAGTTGATTGCTGATCCGCTGGTTTGGTTAGATACCGCAAGAATTAATGCGTTTGCACTTGGGTTCGATACGATATGAACTTCACCCGGATTGAGAGTTCCTGATAAGGTGAAATTTGCAGAAGGTGTTGCAGAACCATTTGAATAAAGTCGGAGCGCATAGGTGCTCAGGTTAACTGGGGCAGAAGTTGGATTGTAAATCTCGATGGATTTATTATTGCCGCTACCCTCTATGTATTCGGATATAAATAAATCGGTGCATTGTGCACTTACATTAATGCTGAATTGCATGCACGCAAACAACATCACGAAAACGTAGAAATTTCTCATAACAAGTTTTTGGTACTGAAAATTAGGGCAAAAAGAGATACCGAACAATACTTTATTTGGAAAGTACTTTCGGGATGCGGAAATAATCTGAATCTTTTTGCGGAGCGTTTTTTAAAGCTTCGTCCTGGGTAATCGTCTGCACGTCCACATCTTCCCGTAGAATGTTCTCACTATCACCCATAAAAATAAGCGGCTCAACCTTTTCGGTGTCCAACTCATTTAGTTTTTCAATGAATCCGATTATCCGCGTGAGATCCTTTTGAATTTCAGCTGCAGATGCGGGGTCGAACTCCAGTCTTGACAACTCGGCAAGGCGGCTTATGGTTTTCTCATCAATCTTCATTGCTGTATTCTTTTGGATAGGCTTTGCGCAAATCACTTTCAATTAAATCCTTGCATCGCTCCTGTAAAGGTAGTAAATCTTCAATTGTCATCCCCTTTGTCTCAACCGGCTCATGAACGATCACCGTGCACATTCCGGGTCGGCTGGGCCCTGTTAACAGGTTGACCTGAGATAAGAGCTTGAAATTTTCAAGAATGGTCATCGGAAGAATCGGAATTTGTTTTTCGATCGCTACTTTAAATGCGCCTGCTTTGAAGGGGTTCATTTTAGGCGCTTGTTTACTTTGTGTCCCTTCCGGGAAAATAATGGCAATATACCCCTGATCCACACGATCCATCATGGTGCGTAAGGATTGGGAGGCTTCCGATTTGTCTTCACGTTTTACCGGGACATGCATATTCCCGCTTTTAAAGAACATGCCGATAATGGGAAATTTTTTTAGTGATTCCTTGCCCAGAAAAATAAACTGTCTTCTTCGAAGTATTCCATGCATGATTAGAATATCAAGATAAGAGGTGTGGTTGGCAATTACAACGAATGGTCCCTTTGGGAACGCGAATCCTTTCGGACGAATAGTTTTATAGGGAAGGAACAATAGAAGCTGCAGCATGGGGTACCAGAACCAACATTGAATGGCAAACAAAGGACGAAGCCATCCTAGTTTCAAAAGGATCCATGCAAAAGGGTACATAACAATACCTACCGCGAAAAAGGCAATTACAAACCAGATTTTATATAATATCCTGAGAAAAGCAATCATTGGGCAAAACTAATTCATTTTATCCATGGCTGCTAAATTGGATGATTGTGTACTTTGCAGAATGATTAAAATTGCGGTAACAGGTCCGGAATCAACAGGTAAAACTACTTTGGCAGAAGGGTTGGCTCTTGAATTGCAAACAGTTTGGGTAAGGGAGTTTGCCCGCGATTATTTAAGTAAACTACAACATTCCTATTCGGAGAACGATCTATTGGCCATTACAAGAGGTCAGATTGATCTTGAAATTCAGGCAGAGCCTTCAGCCAAGCGTTTTTTGATTTGCGATACGGACATGCTTGTGTTAAAGATCTGGAGTGAATTTAAGTATGGAAGGATTCATCCCTTCATTCAACATAGTTATCAGAATCGCAACTATGATTTTACATTTTTGTGTGGAACCGATCTTCCATGGGAAGAAGATCCATTGAGAGAACATCCTGAAAAACGCGAAGAGCTTTACAATTTGTACAAAGCAGAGCTGCTTAATACGAAAAGGGATTTTGTAGAGCTTTCAGGATCTGCTGATTATCGTTTACAAGTTGCAGTAAATGAGGTGAAAAAAAGATTTAGTTTCTGATTTTTCGAATTTCCTTTTTTTAGATCAAAAAGGAATTTACATTTGAACTGTCAATTACGGGGTGCCTTACTATCAAGGGCTGAGATCATACCCGTTTCCCGTTTGCTTTTCGGGAAGAACCTGATCAGGGTAATGCCTGCGGAGGGATGAAACAAAAGCACAGTGTATTTAAGTTGTTTTCCCGATGTGTCTCAGCAAAGGGCAAATAATGTTAACGCCATGAAAAAATGGATGATTTTGCTATTGGGTGTGTTGTTCGTTTCAACACTCAAAGCACAAGGCGGTATTTCAGGTACCGTAAAAAATGAATCCGGTGAACCACTTTCCGGAGTAAATGTCAAAGTGGTGAATTCATTATTAGGCACTGTTACAGATTCGGAAGGAAAATTTGAATTGATTCGGATTCCTTCAGGGGATTATAAGATCCGATTCACAATGATTGGTTTCGAATCGCAGGAACGTTCAGTGAAGGTCGAATCCGGTATTCAGCAATTGGAGATCACATTAAAATTTGCGGTCAATGTCCTGGAGGAAATTACAGTTGAAGCCTCACGTACCAATAACGATAAAGGAATTGCATTTACCGATTTAAGTAAAGAGGACATCGCAAAAAATAATTTAGGACCAGATATACCTTATCTTTTGGATCAAACTCCTTCGGTAGTTGTTACTTCTGATGCCGGGACCGGGATTGGTTATACCGGAATTCGCATCCGCGGTTCGGATCCAACAAGAACCAATCTTACGATCAATGGAATTCCTTTGAATGACGCAGAATCCCAAGGTACATTTCTTGTTAATCTACCTGACTTTGCGAGTTCAGTAGATAATATTCAGATTCAACGTGGTGTAGGGACATCTGCAAATGGTGCAGGTGCATTTGGCGCAAGCATTAATCTTTCTACCAATACGTTCAGTGAAAAAGCATATGGAGAATTGAGTAATTCATTTGGTTCATTCAATACCCGACGTCATACTTTAAAAGCCGGAACAGGATTGATTAATGACAAGTTCACATTTGATATGCGCTTATCATCCATTGAATCGGACGGATATATCGACAGAGCTTTTTCCAATTTAAAATCCTTTTACACTTCATCAGCATGGTACGAAAAAAACAGCTCGCTAAGGCTGAATATCTTTTCCGGGAAAGAACATACATACCAGGCATGGGCAGGAATTCCATACGACTCCTTATTTACCAACCGTCGTTATAATCCGTATAGCTACGACAATGAATCAGATAATTATACCCAGACGCATTATCAATTGTTTTTCAATCATCGCTTTGGAAAAAAGTTAATTGCAAATATTGCATTGCATTATACAAGAGGGTATGGTTATTATGAGCAATACAAAGAAGATCGTTCCTTTTCCTCGATCAACCAAGCTGATTTGATTATTGGAGGTGACACTATTTCAAAAACCGACTGGATTCAACGCAGATGGTTGGATAACCATTTTACCGGAACCGTTTTTAGTTTTATTTATGAGGCATCGAATAAATTGCAATTAGTGTTTGGAGGAGGAGCGAACATTTACTCCGGAAAACATTTTGGAGAGATAATCTGGGCTGAATATGCAGTTGTTCCTGTTCGCTATCGGTATTACGATAACAACGCCAACAAAACCGATATGAACGTTTATCTCAAAGCTGATTATTTGATAAATGATAAATGGAACGTGTATGTAGATCTCCAACAACGTCTGGTGGATTATACTTTTCTCGGTACAGATGAATATGGAATGCCGTTAAAACAAACCGTAAGTCATTCTTTTTTTAATCCCAAACTTGGTACTGTTTATCGCTTGAGTAAACAAAGTTCAGTTTATGCATCTTTTGGTGTTGGAAATAAAGAACCAAATCGCGACGATTACGTCTCCAACCCTCCAAACGCCCGACCATTACATGAAACACTCTTTGATTACGAGGCCGGATATCGGGTTAAAAAGCAGAAGATGAATGTGGGAGTCAATTTTTTCTATATGGATTATTACAACCAGTTGGCTCCAAATGGTAAAATCAATGATGTTGGTGCTGTAGTGCGAACAAATATCGATCGCAGTTACAGAATGGGCATTGAGCTTGACGGAGCAGCTCAGGCAACAAAACGGGTGCTAATAAAAGCCAACCTTACATTAAGTCAAAATCGTGCGGTTGAATTCACGGAGTATATCGACAACTGGGATACCTGGGGACAAGACACAATTGTTTATCGAAATACAGATCTTGCATTTTCTCCTTCTGTAGTTTCCGGGCAGGAAATTAGTTTTAATCTTTTCCGATGGGAGGATGGCAAGAAAAATGATGTTGAAAAAGAGAAACAATCAGGTAGAATCGATTTTTCGCTGATCGGAAAATATGTTGGCCGGCAGATGCTCGATAATACTGGAAGAAATGATGCAACGGTTGATGATCTGACTGCAACCGATTTAAAATTCAGAAGTCTTGATGCCTATTTTATTTTGGATGCACGCCTCACTTTTCGAATGAAAATACCCTCTGTTGCGGAAATTGATTTGAATATAATGTTGCGAAATGTGCTTGACGAAATGTATTCTTCAAACGGCTGGACCTATAAATATTCTCTTGGCGGCGAGTATAGCGCAATGAGTGGGTTTTTCCCACAGGCAGGAAGAAATTTTCTGGCCGGATTAACGATTCGGTTTTAGTAATAATTTACCATGTTGCGACTTCGCTGCTGATTTTTTGAAATAAGGCAGCTTTGTCGCCCTGGTATTTCCAGATCACTTTGGATAATGCAAATCCTTCCAAATTCATGTTTTGCAAAAGATGATAATTATTCAGGTCGATATTGCCGCTTGCAAAAACAGGTGATTTTGATTCTTTAATCAATTTAGCAAGAAAATCATTACTGATATCGAACGAGTTCTTCATTGGTTCAATTCGTGAAAAATACGGATTCAAAAATGCATACGAGTAAAAGTGTCGATCCGTTCTCATGGTTTCTATCTGGTGAAAGGAACGGGTCATAAGCATTGTTGGCTTTCTTAAACGAAACAATGTTCGCTTGAAAAACAATTTTGCTTTATTTTTCCGGTGATGCTTGGTGAAATGTATTCCTTTTAAGTGAAAGTGGTAAGCAAGCTGATGATGGGTATGGATAATGATCCGCGAATGATATTTTTCAGGTATTTCCTCGAGGTATTCACGAAGTTTTGCTGTGCTGAATTTCGTTTTCCTTACATGCAATGTCGTTAATCCTGCTGCAAAGAGATCGCGTACAACAGGGATTTCTGATTTGAATTTGTCCGGACTGCTAACAACGATGAGTTCCATTTTATCGCTTGGAAAATAATGTGATTGCTCCCGGTTGTTTTTCAAAGAGAGTGCCTACAACAACCATATCAGCACCGGCATTCCATGCGGCATTTGCTTTTTCAATACTGTTAATTCCACCTCCAATTATCAGCGGAATGGAGATTGTATCTCGAACAGCCATAATGCATTCTTCAGTAATACTTCGCTTTGCTCCGCTACCTGCATCCATATAGATCAGCTTCATACCTAAAAGTTCTCCGGCTAATGCTGTGTTTGCAGCTATTTCAGGTTTCTCAGATGGAAGAGGCACAGTGTTGCTTACGTATTGCGCTGTAGTTACTGTTCCGCTTTCTATCAATAAATATCCTGTAGGAAGAATTTGAAGTTTCGATTGTTTCAAGCGGGAAGCTGAGGCAACATGTTGTCCAATCAGATATTCAGGATTCCTACCCGATATGAGCGACAAAAGCAAAATACCGTCAGCTTCATTGGAAATTTGTGATGAGTCTCCGGGGAAAATTATTACAGGAAGTTTGGTGATTTGCTTTATGGATTGAATTAG
>JBKBUQ010000173.1:0-6384 GCA_046289975.1 Flavobacteriales bacterium
CTGATGACCCCGACTGTTTTAACGGGGCTGATGGATCGATGACGATTAACGCATCAGGCGGAACTCCTGTTTACCAGTATTCAGAAAATGGTGGAACAACTTTCCAGATCGCCAACACGATTAATGGTTTAACAGCAGGTACGTATAATGTACAGGTTAAAGATCAAAACGGTTGTTTGTTCAATACGACACAGATCATTGGCCAACCTACTCAGGTTACATTTACTTCCACTCCGGTTAATACTACTTGCGGACAAGCAAACGGAAGCATCACCATCAACGCAAACGGAGGAACCGGTGCATTTCAATACAGCATCGACAACGGAACAACCAACCAGCCAGGAAACGCGTTTAATGGTCTTGCAGAAAACACCTACTTTGTTGTTGTTACCGATGTAAACGGATGTACATCAACTGAAACCATAACCCTTACTGATGCAAACTCTCCTGTAATATCAGGAGTAATTGGTACTAATCCATTATGTTTCGGTTCAACCGACGGACTTGCACAGGTTCTGGTAAATGGCGGAACTGCTCCTCTCACTTTCTCCATGGACGGTGGACCCGGTCAAGCCTCCGAGAATTTCAGCGGTTTGGGTGCAGGTAATCACACCGCATCAGTAGTCGATTTAAATGGATGTACCAGCACTTTCGTCTTTACGATGATTGAGCCTGCTGTTCTCACTCTTACTGCAACACCTACTCCACTACTTTGTTTCAATGACTTTACAGGTGGCATATTGATGTCGGCAACCGGAGGAACTTCACCTTACCAATATAGTTTTGACGGTGGAGTTACTTTTGGAGCATCTCCATCATTAACCTTTATAGCTGCCGGAAATTACAATCTCTCCATTGTAGACAACAATGGATGTACAGTAACAGGAACTACAACTGTAAACGAACCTGCACAATTAGCCTTCCAAAGCTTCACTGTTGTGGATGCAACTTGTTTCGATGTTTGCGACGGACAAGTTCAGGCATTCCCAACCGGTGGTACCGTTGCAGGTTTGTATCACTTTAACTGGTCTAACAGTCTTGCCGGTCCATCACAAGCAACTGCAACCAACATTTGCGACGGAAGTTATTCGCTTACCGTAACAGACGATAATAACTGTTTAATCAGTCAGAACTTCACCATTAACGAGCCTCCACAGGTAGTCATTACATCTACAGTAATCACCAACGTAACCTGTAATGGCGCTTGCGATGCGACGATAACTGTAAACAGTCCGCTTGCAGTAAGCTATTCAACAGATGGTGGAGCCAATTATCAACCGGCCAACAACTTCACTAATGTATGTGCGGGAGTATATAACATCATTGCACAAGATGCTACAGGTTGTCGTGCTGATACCACAGTAACAGTTCTTGAACCTTCAGTTCTCAACCTATTCCCTCCAACAGGTGGATTTGCATGTTCTGATCAACCGTTTAACCTGATTGCACTTGGTATTGGCGGAACTCCTCCGTTTACTTATACCTGGTCAGGTACAACCGAAACATCTTCATCAGTTAATGTAACATCCAGCACAACTACAACAGTAACGGTTTTTGCAACAGATGCCAATGGATGTATTTCTCCTACTGAAAGCGCAACAATAGATGTGTATCCATTGTACACTGCTACTATTTCTCCTGATGTCGTAATTTGTCCGGGAACTCCAACAACGCTTTCCGGTCAGGGATCACAAGGATTAGCGCCTTACTATTACCAGTGGATTGGCGGAGACACTTCTCAAACTACAACGGTTTCTCCAAGTGTAAATGCTACTTACCAATTGTTGACAATGGACATCTGTATGGACACAGTAATCCTTCAGGTAAACGTTACAATGCATCAATTACCTCAGGTAAATTTTGCGCCAACGGTTGCTGCAGGATGTGCGCCATTTACAACCACATTAGTTAACTCTACACCGGTTGGTCAAATTGGTGGCAATTGCCTTTGGGATCTTGGAGTTTTAGGAACACAAACCAACTGTGCAAGCATCACACAAACCTTCCCCGATCCCGGCTGTTACGATATCAATTTAACCATCACATCACCCGAGGGATGTATCAATGATACTACCATAGTTGATGCAGTATGTGTTTATCCGAATCCGGTTGCAGAATTCTCGCACACTCCTATGCAACCTACTGTACTTGCACCAAACGTCAATTTTGTAAATGAATCGACAGGCGCAACCACTTACTTGTGGGACTTCGCAGGAATCGGATCTTCAACTGATGAAAATCCTGCATTTGCATTCCCATCCAATGCGCCTAATACCTACGTCGTTTGTTTAACCGCAGTTTCTCAGTTTGGTTGTATCGACAGTACCTGTCATATTGTAACCGTTTACGATGAGCTATTGGTTTACGTTCCGAATGCATTTACTCCGGATGGAGATGGAATCAACGACATCTTCCTTCCTATCGTTAACGGTGCCGATCCCGATCCAAACAGGTACGAATTCCTGATCTTCAATCGTTGGGGTGAACTGATCTATGAAGGGCACAATCCTACTTTAGGTTGGGATGGGAAACATCGTGGAAACGATTCCAAACAGGATGTGTATGTATGGAAGATTAAACTGCAGGATGCTTTAACCGGTGAACAAAAAGTTTATTACGGTCACGTCTCTCTGTTGAGATAATCCCTGAAAAAAATAATTCCAAAAAAAATCCCTCACCGATGGTGAGGGATTTTTTTTTCAATTTCTAAATGGTTTTTACACCCCAAAGTTTACAGATCCAGCCCATATGTCCGGCATGAATTCCTTCGTGCATAATTGCGTGACGAATTATCGCTCGGTAGCTATCCTCACCACCCATTGCAAAACCTGTTGTTGTGGGTAGAGTAAGATCCTCATTGCTCAATGATAGAATTCTGTTCAGCGAACGTTGATGAACTTCATTCAGCACATTCACAATTTCTTCAACCGGAGGAAGACTTGCTGCATCAGGAATTACGGAACCCATTCCAAATAATTTCGCCCAGGAAAATCGCACCATTTCAGCACCTGTACTTTTCAGGCACAAATAGTTTTGAGTGGTGGCAAGATGACCGAGAATCCATATAGGAGAATTCAATTCTTTTCCTTCTGCAGAAAAGGTTTTGGTCAGGTCAAAATCCTTGATTTTGGAAAGATAACCTAATGTTGATTTCCGGTTGTAGTTCAAAAGATCGGCAAGTACTTCTTGTTCTGTGCGCATCATCATTATTATTTTCGAATATAAATACCAATTCCTTCAGGAGCCCGCCATGCGAATGCCATTGAACGATTCACAAATGGTTGAATACCCGGCACCATAAAAAAACTGGCTACCTGTGGCACCGATAAATTTTTCCAGGCCGGAGCTGCTTCTGTTTTACCGGGTAAAATCAACACCACGTGTCCATATTGCTCCTGATCGCTAATGGCAAGTGCTGCTTTCCCAATGTTGACTGCATCCTGTGCTTTTACCAAGACATCCTGATTAATTGCATCACCTGCACGGTACCACTTATCTGAGGATTTTATTCTGGGTAAGATCTCTTCAAAATTAATGTAGGTCCCTTCATCTGTTTCGAAATCGTTTATTCTGTAATACATGCAAATGGCTTTTGCGATGAAGTATTTACAGGTCATGGAATTCTCAGCACTCTCAGTGCAGTAAATAAAGGATTCCAATAACTCTTCGGGATCCGGTCGACCGGAAAGGGTTTCTGCATTTTCACTTTCGGATACAGTTGTATCGGTATACTCAGGAGAAATGACAGTATCCTGAACCATTTCATCCGGAACGGGAGATTCCGATCCGCATGAAAAGAAAAATAAAGCCAAAAAAGGCAGAACCCTGATAGCAAGCAGTTTCATAGGGGATGCAAACATACCAAATCCATGCCTAAATCGAAAAACAGCTTATCAAGCATTTATGTAGCTTTGCAATCCAAATGACAAATTCCATCATACAGCTCAAACCCGGTAAGGAAAAATCGCTGGAACGCTTTCATCCATGGGTGTTCTCCGGCGCCATTCATCGTATTGACGGGCAACCGAAAGAAGGTGAAATGGTAAAGGTCTGCGATCGTTCAGGAAAAACTTTGGGGTATGGACATTTCCAAACCGGAAGCATCAGCATACGAATGTTGCAATTCGGAGAGACACTTCCCGATTCCGGCTTCTGGAAAGCTAAAATTGCAGCTGCATGGTATATGCGCAATGCTGTTTGTCCGGAAAACACCAATGTGTTCCGACTGATACACGGCGAAGGAGATGGCTTACCCGGACTGGTGATCGATTATTATGCCGGCTATTGCATTGTTCAATGTCATTCGATTGGCATGTACAAACAGCGTGATGAGATTGTCGAAGCCTTGAAAGCTGTTGTGGGCAAATCGCTCAAAGGAATTTACGATAAGAGCACAGAAACACTTCCTAAACCCCATAAAGAAGGAACATCTCTTTCCTTGTATGGTGATGCTGCAGGAAGTACTGAAGTAATGGAATACGGTCACCGCTTTCTGGTAGATTGGGAGAGCGGACAAAAAACCGGTTTTTTCATCGACCAGCGTGAGAACAGAAAATTACTGGGATCGTATGCGAAAGAAAAAAAAATCCTGAATACCTTTTGTTACTCCGGTGGGTTTTCGGTGTATGCACTCAATGAAGGTGCACGGGAAGTGCATTCGCTTGATTCTTCAAAAAAAGCAATTGAGTTAACCGATAAAAACATAGCTCTTACCACACACGCTGATAAGCACAAAAGTATTGTTGCAGATGCAATTCCCTATATCCGGAACATTGAAAACGATTATGACATTATTGTTTTGGATCCTCCTGCATTTGCAAAGCACTTAAGTGCAAAACACAATGCAATACAAGGTTACAGAAGGCTGAATGAAGAAGCTATTCGTCAGATTAAACCCGGAGGATTGCTGTTTACCTTTTCCTGTTCACAGGTTATCAGTATGGAATTATTTACCGGAGCGGTATTTTCAGCTTCAGCTATTGCAAAAAGAAATGTGCGTATACTGCATCGCTTGCATCAACCCGCCGACCACCCCGTTAGTATTTTTCATCCCGAAGGCGAATACCTGAAAGGACTTGTCCTTTATATTGAATGAACCAGTTAAACGCACCACTCAGCTACGGTCGCATCCTTGCGGTAGCATCACCCATTATGGTTGGTGTGTTTGTGCAGTTCACCATGCTAATTACCGACAGTGCATTTTTAAACAGGATTGGTTCACTTGATTTTAATGCATCAGGAAATGCAGGAATGCTGTATGTAACACTCACCATGTTTGCAATGGGAATTTCCAACGGCGCACAGGTATTGATTGCGCGCAGAGATGGAGAATTAAAACTGAAAGAAGCAGGAAATGTATTCAGACAATCTTTATTGATCCTATGCGGATTAAGCGTGTTGTTTACGATACTTCTACTTGTGGGTTCACATAAATTCTTACCTGCTATTGTAAAAGATGCTGAAACAGGAATAAAAATGCAGGAGTTTCTGGATATCCGATCATGGGGATTCTTTTTTGCATTGCCGGCTATGGCATTTCAGGGATTCTACACAGGAGTAGCCAGAACGAGGATCATCATGTACTCTACTGTTATTACTGCATTGCTGAATATCCTCCTTGATTATTTACTCATTTTCGGGAATTACGGTTTTCCTGAACTTGGTTTACAGGGAGCTGCAATTGCAACAGTAATAGCTGAAGCTGCGGCGCTTTTGTTTGTGGTCATTTATATGCTGATCGATAAAGAAGCGAAGCCTTATTCTCCATTTGGAAATATGCGTTTCAATACATCGGATTCATTCGAACTGATGCGACTTTCTTTTCCCTTGATGCTGCAAGGAATCGTTTCGATGGGAACGTGGACCATATTTTTCTTTTTCATCGAGCAATTGGGTCCTGCCAACCTTGAAGTGTCGCAGGTCATTCGCATTTTTTACCTTATCGCATTAATTCCGGTATTGGGCTTAGGCTCTGCAACCCGAACATTCGTATCGCATCTTATTGCAGAAGGAAAAACGCATGAAGTGGTGCCCACTGTAAAACGCATTATCTTTTTGAATCTTATTGCGACAGTTCTCTTCACATTCCCCAATTTATTTTTTCCTCATCTGGCAGTTCCATTTATTTCAACAAATCCTGAAATTCTGGATACCACAGCAAATACCTTACAAATTGTAACCGGTGCAATGTTTCTGTTAGCCGCATCTTCCCCTCTAAACGCACTCATCGCCGGTGCCGGTGCAACACAAACTGCTTTCCGTATCGAATTGTTCTCCATTGCCATTTATCTGTTTGGTGCATGGTTGTTGACGGTAAAAATCCCGCAGCCTATCCTTTATGTGTGGTGTCTTGAGTATGTTTATTTTCTGCTGATGTTTTTTGCC
>JBKBUQ010000174.1:0-6282 GCA_046289975.1 Flavobacteriales bacterium
GCGTGTCGGGCGACGCCTATTTCGAAAATCGATAAACGCGAACGCGGATGTATCTCGATGGAATTTTTGCGCGAAATCTGGGCATTTTTGCGGGTACGCAAAAAGTTTTGGCTGGCGCCGATTATTTTGGCGCTGCTGTTGCTGAACCACAGGTATTATTGAAAGACCTGCTTTCTTTCTTTCAACCAAAAATTGCTTACGGACATACTCCTGTGTATTTTCAACAACTCAAATGAACAGACTTTCACAACAGTATACCGCACAACGACGAAAATCATTTTTGCTTATTTTCGTTTTGGCATGTGCTGTTCCTGTATTGTTTTTACTTGATCTTTTTTTGGGATCTGTTCCTATTCCTTTTTCAGAGGTAGTTTCAGTTTTAACAGGTGGTACCTCAGAAAAGGAAGCCTGGAATTATATCATTCTAGATACACGATTACCTCAGTCGTTGACTGCTGTTTCTGCGGGTGCAGCTCTTGCTTGCGGTGGATTGTTGTTACAAACATTTTTCCGTAATCCGCTTGCAGGTCCGGATGTGATGGGAATTTCATCCGGTGCTATGCTTGGGGTAGCAATTGTTTTTATGGGTGGCGATCTTTTAGGGATGCATTTTTCAGGTACCCTGTCTGGATTTCTTCAGGTGTTTTCTGCCATGACAGGCGCAATAGTTGTGCTTGTGCTTGTGGTTTTTTTGTCGGGTGTTTCGCGTGATGGTGTTACCGTTATTATTGGGGGATTGATGATTGCTTATCTAGCAGGTGCACTTGTGAATTTGTTGCAGCATGCTGCAGCGCGTGAAGGATTGCAGCAATTTGTTTTTTGGGGATTTGGAAGTTTCAGTGGTATGGATCTGTATTCATCACTTCGTTTTTCGGCTTTAATAATTGTAGTACTTATCCCTTCATTTTTTCTAACCCGTTCGCTCAATGCATGGGTGCTGGGGCCTGTGTACGCACAATCTGTTGGTGTCCCATTGAAAAAATTTCGATTGGGAATTATTGTTTCATCCGGTATGCTTACCGCAATTGTTACGGCGTATTGTGGTCCGATTGCATTTATCGGAATTGCAGTTCCGCATTTAGTCAGATGGGTTATTCGCACCGAAGATCATTCGCTGCTTTTGCCTGCAGTAGTTTTATTAGGGGCTGCGCTTTCACTTTTTTGTTCCTTGATTACGCGTTTACCCGTTTTTGAAACACCTCTTCCGCTAAATGCCATTACTTCACTTGTAGGCGCACCGGTTGTTCTTATTGTTATTTTAAAACAACGTCACAAAGGAAGTTTCGTATGATTGTTCAGACAAAATCACTTTATGTTGGCTATGCACATGCTTCGGGTGACTGTGCCTTGCTGGAAGATTTGAATATAAACATAGGCGAATCGGAAATCATTGCTCTTCTTGGTGCAAATGGAAGTGGTAAATCTACATTACTGCGTTCTCTAGCGGGGATGCAGGCAATTTTAGCCGGACAGCTTTCTGTAAATGGAAAAGATACCCGGACTTTTTCAGGAGAAGAATGGTCGCGAAACGTGGGAATGGTTTTGGCGCGTACACCGGATACAGGTTCGTTAGATGTTTATGGTTTGATTGCATTAGGTCGAACTCCTTATACAGGTTTGTTTGGTCGTTTAAAAGACGATGATCACAGAATAATAGCAGAAGTGATGGAGCGGATGGATTTAAGCGATTATGCCTGGCGAAAAGTTGCTGAGTTATCAGATGGAGAACGCCAGCGGGTGATGATTGCGCGTGCGCTTGCACAACAAACACCTTTAGTGATACTTGATGAGCCAACAGCTTTTCTTGATTTGTCGATGCGGCGAAAAATGGCTGCGAAATTACGTGAACTCGCGATAGAGCATAAATATTCATTTGTGCTCTCTACCCACGAAATAGATTTGGCACTGAATTCAGCCACACGATTTTGGATTATCGGACGCGACAGAGCGTTTTATGATATCCATTCAGCTGTTGAAGCGGAGGAAATCATTCAAAGTGAATTTGGATTATGAAAGCAAATTCAATTCGAAAAATTTCAATGATAGGCTGTGGTTGGTTAGGAAAACCTTTGGCAATCCATCTTAGAAATGCCGGATATGAGGTTATGGCTACCAACACTACGGGGAGAAGTGACAATGAGTTGGAATCCTCCGGAGTAAAAATCTGCAGCATGAAATCGGAATCAAAGGAACTTTCTTTTTCGGAGGATGCTATTTTTTCCTGTGATATTTTGATAATAAATTTTCCTCCCGGAAGACAAGAAGAAAAAGCTGCCCAGCATCCCCTTCAGATAAAATTAATAGCTGAACAAATCCGAAAAAATAAAATTCAACGCGTGTTGTTTGTGAGCTCAACATCTGTATATCCGGATATGAATGCATCGGTTGACGAAAACTGTGAAACACCTCCTGTTAAAGCAAGCGGAAAAGCCTTATTGGAAGCAGAAAGGATTTTAAGACACGAGAGTGGCAGCAAAGTAACAGTAATTCGGTTTGCAGGATTAGTCGGTTATGATCGTTTACCTGCACGTTTTTTGGCTGGAAAAAAAGAGTTAAAGGATGGGCAATCGCCGGTTAACCTGATTCATCGCGACGATTGCATACACATTGTCGAAACAATCATTTCCAGAGATGCTTTTGGTGAGATTTATAATGGGGTTTGTGATCAACACCCTTTGCGCGCTGATTTTTATACCAGGGCAGCAATGAATGCAGGACTACCTCTTCCCGAATTTCTTGATTTGCCTTCAGATAATTGGAAAATTGTTTCCGGTGAAAAATTGAAGGACCATTTACAATACAATTACATCCACCCCGATCCCATGCTTTTGATATGAAAAGTAAAAACAAAGATCAGTTCCGTACCGTATTTGAACCGGTTGAAGCAGACCGCAAGATCACACATATGGATTCGGTTTTCTTTATTGGCTCCTGCTTTAGTACTCATATTTCTGCTCGAATGAAAAATGCAGGATTTCAGATTACAGCTAATCCGTTTGGGGTTCTGTTTAATCCTGTTTCCGTTTCACGCGCCTTACGGATGATTGGTACGCGCAAGAAATTTCGCAAACAAGATTTTTTCCGGCATGATGGATTGTGGCATCATTTTCATTTGCACGGGGAATTATCGAAAACTGATCTTGAATCGGCCTACTCTTCTGCGAATGAAATGATAGAGAATTCGAATAGCGCCTTGATGAGTGCGGGTACACTTGTTATTACTCTAGGAACGGCATGGGTGCATGAAGAAATAGATACCGAAAGGATTGTTGCGAATTGTCACAAATTACCTGGCAAACAATTTCGCAAACGCAAACTGGGCGTGAATGAAATCATCAGTGATTTTTCCCGTTTGCTGGAACACTTGTTTAATGTAAATCCCGGTATACGTATTGTTTTTACAATTAGTCCGGTTCGCCACCTGAGTGATGGATTCGTAGAAAATCAATGGAGCAAAAGCACACTCAATATCGCCATTCACGAACTGATCCGCCGGTTTGAACAAACAGAGTATTTTCCTGCTTATGAATTGATCATTGACGATTTGCGGGATTATCGTTTTTACAACAGCGATATGATTCACCCCAATGATCAGGCTGCCGATTATGTTTGGGATATATTCAGAAAAACATATTTCGAAGAAAACACCAATAAATTGGCCTCAGAAGCGGAAGCGTACCATTTGTCGATGCAACACCGTGCCATTCATCCGGATACCGACGCACACAGGAAATTTATTGCACAGCGCACCAAAGAAGGGGAAAGAATTAAAAAGTTATTGCCTTGGTTGGTGTAATTTGAAGTTATGGCAATAGGATTTCCAGCGAAGTTTTCGCAAACAGTTAGTCTGAAGAAGGGTGATATTCTTTCACATGTTTCTGCAATTGAACAATGCCTGAAGGAACTTCAATTGGAAATCACATCTTCCGATTTGCGTGAAATTCGTGCAAATACAAATTTCTCTCTTAGTTCCTGGGGTGAACTATTCACTATACAGTTTGCCGAAAACGAAATGATCATGACAAGTTCCTGTAAGGGTATTCAGTTAATAGGTTGGGGAAAGAAAAAAAGAAATATCAAAAAGTTTTCGGAGTTATGGAATAAAGAGAACCAGACAACTTCAGAAATGTTTTCCGGCTTTTCAGCGAATGAAAATTTTGAGACGGAACATCAAGTTGAAAATTCCGTATGGGCTGGCTTTTTACCAAGCAAAGGTTTTTTCGTTACTCCTTCGCTTATCATCATCAATCTTTTTGTATTTGTGGCCATGGTGGTCTCCGGTGTGCATATCATGGAACCGGCGAGTTTGGATCTGGTTAACTGGGGAGCGAATTTTCGTCCCCTGACTTCCGGCGGTGAGTGGTGGCGTGTATTTACCTGTTGTTTTATCCATATCGGAATACTCCATGTGTTGATGAACATGTATGCATTGATGTATGTTGGACTTTACCTCGAACGGATTATCGGATCGGTTCCATTTCTGATATTATATCTGTTAACCGGGGTTGTGAGCAGTGTTGCCAGTTTGTGGTGGCATGATTTCACCATCAGTGCAGGTGCTTCAGGTGCTGTGTTTGGTATGTATGGTGTGTTTCTTGCTTTGCTGCTTTCTAAAAGCATTGATGAAGAAATAAGAAAAGCTTTACTGCCGAGTATCGGAATTTTCATCGGCTACAATCTGCTTGCAGGAGCAAAAGGCGGGATCGATAATGCTGCTCATATTGGGGGATTACTAAGCGGATTTGTTTCCGGGTTCGCTTTAATTCCCGCTTTAAGATCAAATTCATCGTCGGGACTGGTTTCAAAATCACTGATCATTATTTCAGTCGTATTTATGGCATTCTCTTATTTTGTTGCAGCCAATCTTTCAAACGACATCCCGAAGTATGAAAAACTAATGGAAGAATTTTCCGTTCATGAATCGGCAGCATTGAAACCGTATTCACTTTTGGAAAATGAAGGATCTTCGGAAGATATTATTGCAGCTTTTTCCGGCGATGGAATGAAGGAATGGCTGGAATGTAAACGAATAATTACCGAGGCCATTGAATTGGATTTGCCTGAGCATATCCGCCATCGTAATGGATTGTTATACGATTACATCAGCGCCCGAATTGTATTTAGCGAGCTGGTTGTAAAGACGTACGGCGAAAATACAGACGCTTACAATGCGCAGATCGATTCGGTAAACAACAAAATTGAATTGCTGTTCAATGAGCTTTCTGCACACTAAGTTTTAATAATTTTGAACTCAACCCTTCGGTTCTCACTATACAGAATTTCCTGTTTGGTCTTATTATAAATGTTCGCTCCTAGATTTCTGGGTTTTGAACTTCCATATCCTTTTGCGACCAATTGTTCCTTTTTTACGCCTTTTTCGAATAGGAATTTTGCAATGGCATCGGCTCTGGCTCTTGTCAATAAAATATTATTTGCCTCCACATCTTTCTGGTCGGTGTGTACACCAATCTCAAGTTGAATGCCGGGATGAGTCATCAGAAAAATCCCTACAAGATTCAACACCCGAAAAGCTGAGTCGCGCTGAAGCTGTTGTTCATGGCTTAATTTGTCGGGTTGCTGATTAAAAAATACATCGTAGTGTTTGTTGAATTCATATTCCAATACAGGGTCTAGCCTTTGTCCCGCAAAGAAATTTTGATCTGTAATTCCAAACCAAAACTTGTAATTCACTTCCAGAATTCTTATTTCTGTACGTCGGTTAATTTTGTGTGCTGCATTTTGTTCTTCCAATGTTCTCATGGCCTTAATGGTCGCTTCCGGAATCAGAAAACCGTCTTCACCTTTTCCGTTTGCAACAAGACGTGAAGGTTCAATACCTTCCGAAATGAGCCATTGACGTAGGTTATCGGCGCGGTTCTGAGAGAGTCTTTTGTTAGATGCCGCGTCTCCACGGTGATCGGTATGACAAATGATTTCGACTTTGGTTTTAGGATTGTCTTTGAGCCATTGAATTAGAGGTAATGGTTCTCCGTTATTACAAATGAGATCGGCTTCCAGGCAAATCCCTTTGTCGGGAAATGGACGGAGTCTCGAATCGTTGTAATAAATACTATCCTGAATCAGTGGAAGAAATTTCCCTTTATCGGGTAATCCGCAGGGAGGAACAAAATCGGATGATGGTCGTTGTGCGCTTGCAGAAAACGACATCAGGATGATCCAAAAAAACAAAATACTTCTTACCATTTCAATAATAGTTCGGGTGAGAAATCTTCGAGTGTTTCAAGAATAAGGTCCGCCGCATGAAAACGTTGTTCGCCGCGG
>JBKBUQ010000175.1:0-6231 GCA_046289975.1 Flavobacteriales bacterium
GCTTACAGCGATGAGACGGTTTTGATTGCAAATGTAGTGCAATTTATGGCAAACGCATTTTCCGTTCGCAGCTTATCATTTTTGGAGTATGACAACTATCACAAAATGTCTTAATCGAACTATGTACCTTGCAGAAAATTTCATCCAATGAAAATCCAACTCTTCTTATTGCTTTTTGCCGGAAGTTTACTTGCAGCATGCTCAGAACATTTTGCTGAAAAATCCACCACTGTTACTGACGCCGACACCATACAGGAACAGCAGCAGCAACACCATGAAGATGAAGATGGCATTCAACTAAACGATGGTAAAAAATGGGTTGTAGAACCCAAGATGCTAGTTTACATCCGTACTATTGAATCCGCTCTTCATAATTTCAAGGGAACAACCATGGATGACTACAACCAACTGGCAGAGTTAATTGATAATGAATTGGGATTGCTCACCGGTAAGTGCACAATGAGTGGTAAGGCACATGATGAATTGCACAAATGGCTTCTTCCTTTTATCGATAGTTCGAATTCTTTTTTTGATGAAGAAGAGCTGAGCCAGAAAAAAGAAAAACTTTCAGCATTGAAAACGTCCTTTGAAACATTCAACACCTATTTTGAATGAAATTCCATTTAATAGCAGTACTGCTTTTTGCCACAATCGCTACTTCCGTGATAAATGGTCAGGCCACCCAAAACGAATTCAGTTTTCACCTCGAGGCAACTTCCATTGAAGGATTAGGAGGCATCCAATCGTACGCGTACGGTATTTACCAAGGCAAATGGGTAATTATTGGCGGCCGACTGGATGGATTACACAGAAGACAGCCCTTTGCAAGTTTCGACAATGCAGGGCACAACACTAAGATCTGGGTGGTTTCTCCTGAGGAAAACAAAGTGTGGACGAGGTCACTTGAAGGACTTGACGCCTCCATTACCGAGCAGTGCAGGTCCACCAATATGCAATTCGCACAGAGAGATTCCTTTCTTTTTCTTACGGGAGGATACGGCTATAGTGACATTGAACAAGACCATACTACATTTCCCTTTCTTACATCGATCAACTTACCCCAACTCATCGCAGCAATTCTGAATGAGAAGATAATAGCTCCAGCATTTCATCAGGTTCGTGATCCCAAACTTCAAATTACAGGAGGAAGACTCATCCGGCTGAACGATACCTTTTATTTGGCAGGAGGACATACCTTCATTGGACGCTACAACCCGATGGGGCCGGACAGAGGCCCTGGATTTATTCAGAATTATTCCAATTCCATCCTATCCTTTACCATTCTTTCGGATGATACATCACTCACAATAGAGCATCACAGACAATGGAAAGACAGTTTAATATTGCATCGAAGGGATTTGAACGTCTTACCTCAGCGGAATGCAGGCGGTATCAATGAAGCGATTATGTTTTCCGGTGTTTTTCAAAACGAAGAAGATCTACCTTACCAGAATGCCATACGATTCTCTGAAAAAGGATTCGAAGAGATTAAAGGTTTCCGTCAATTTTTTAACCACTACCACTGTGCAACACTGGGTCTGTTTTCCGCACGAAACGATGCCATGCACAACGTGTTTTTCGGTGGTATTGCACAGTTCACCAAAGAAAACAGAAAGTTGATTCAGGATAATGATGTTCCTTTTACAACTTCTATCTCCAGAGTTTCCCGTGTTGGCCAATTGCCTTTGCAGGAATTTCTATTCAACACCACCATGCCCGGCTATCTAGGTTCAGGATCTGAGCTATTGCTTAAAGAAAACATTCCTGTATTTCCTGAAGGAATAATTGACCTGGACAAACTGATCAGCGACAGTACTCACATAGGATACATTTTCGGAGGCATCCGCAGTACTGCACCTTCAATTTTCTGGACCAATGAAGACCATCAAAGCGAAGCCAGCTTTGTGGTTTATAAAATCTATCTGATAAAACAATCCCACAACAGTGCCATTCTCAATCCACAAAGTCAATCATCGATTCTTTTCAGCATCAACTACAACCCGGAAACGAGGTACTGTTGGATCGATCTGGAACTGGAAAAAGACCAACAATTATCCATTTCCATTTCGGACGAAAAAGGAAAAAAACTGATCCGAAAAACGAAAACATTCAAGGCCGGCAAGCAGGAGTTTGCAGTAACATTAAAATCTATGGAGATCGGTCAAAAATTGCACTTCGATCTTTCCAACGGTAAGGACTCTTTATCAAGGTCTGTAATCATCAGGGAGTAATAACCAAAAACAGTAGTTAGGTGTATTCCAATAGCATTTTTTCTTTTTTCTAATAGAAATAAAAAAGTCCCCTTCTCTGGAAGGGGACTTTTCATTATTGGATAGCTCAATGATTATCTGAAAAACCGGAATACCACTCCGCGCTGACCATTATCCACACGTAAGAAATAAATTCCCTGTGCTTTATCTTCAAGCGGAATGCGAACCACTCTTCCTGCTGCAGGAAACTCTTCCTGCGAATTATGTACGATTTGTCCCATTGCATTCACAAGTGTAAGATTATACTTATCAGGTGAAGCTGATTCAAACGTTACCTGAATAGCATTATTGTTATCGATGAACGCGCTGATTCCTCCATCTTCAAGAATATCGCCTGTAGAAATAGTACAGTCAATAACCTGAACCGTGATAGTGGTGTCGTCAGTAAATCCACACTCAGAAGTAACCTGCAATGTAACGGGATAAAATCCGGCTGCAGCATACGTAACTGAAGGTCCGGGTGAGACAGATGATGCGATACTACCACCGGAGAATGTCCAGTTGTAGGCGGTGGCAAAATCAGAAACAGCACCGTTAAACGTAACCGGTGCGTTGATACAGGTTGGTACACTGTAAAGGAATTCTGCCACTGGTGGAATATTATCCACCACCACAGTTACATCTCCTGATTTAGAACAAGGACCGAGTGTACCGGTAACGGTATAGGTTGTAGTATTGGTAGGTGTTGCAACAGGATTGGAGATATTGGTAGAACTCAAACCTGTTGGCGGTGACCAAACATAACTCGATGCAGCCGAAGAAACATTAAGTTGCGATGAACCGGCAGGACAGATGGTATCGTCGGACGAGGTGATGGAAAGATTTGGAACAGGATTAACCGTGATTTGAATGGAATCTGTTTTATAGAGATCACAACCTCCACCCAGCATTTCAAATTTAGCGTAGTACGATCCTGCTGTATTGTAGAAACTGGTTACCTGCATATTGTTCGAACCGTTTGGACTACCACCGTTCAATCGCCATAGTTTTGCTGTTCCAACATTTGAACCGGTTGCATCAAAATTGATCGAGCTTCCGGCACAAACCGAAGTTGCGCTGGATGTAATGCTCACCGTTGCAGGATCGCTTGTTAAGAATGGAATAATATAAAGCGAAGCAGTAAGATTCCATGTTCCTGCGGTTCCGTACTGGTACCAGTTGTTATTGGTCTGACGTTCCCATATAGCAGATGGGGTTGTTTGTCCGTTTGTGTTGGAGATAATCGACAAGGTATCTTTTACACCTGCTGTCCATGAGAGATTGTTTACATCCACAGAGATAAAAAATTCACGACTTGCAGGAACTGCAATTGGTGTTGGAAATAAAATTTCTGTCCAGAAATTTCCCTGTACATCCGCCATGATTTCACCCATGGTCAGATTGTAAGTTGCAAGCAGAGTACCCGGATTTGCACCCGTACGGTTATATACTTTCACGGGTACAATTTTAGATGGTGTTGCAGAATATGCTTCACCAAATGCAATCCAGCATCCTTCAATGTAACCTTGAGTGTTTGATGAAACATTGAAATAAGCTGCTTTTTCGCGATCGTTGTAAACGTTCTTCCCGTTTACCCAACCATCCTGACCAACAGCAGCACCTGTGTAGTATTGAGTACCTGTCCAAGTTCCGCCGTTCTGCGATAGATTGCTCCAGTTCGGACGATCGCATCCTGATGTTGGAACCACTGTGATATAAGCCGTTTTTGTTTCCACGTCAGAACCATTTGCATTGGTTGCAGTAAGTGTAACTGTATAAGTTCCCGGAGTGCTGTAAACAATATTGGTGGGGTTGGCGGCAGTAGATGTACCGGGAGTACCACCGGAGAATGTCCAGCTGTAGCTTGTAGGATTATAAATACTAAGGTTCGTAAAATTCACCGAAGCACCGGCAGAAATAGTTGTGTTGTTTGCAACGAAATCTGCAACGGGAGGATTGTTAAGCGTAGCAGCCGCACAATTCACAGCAGCAAAGGCATCGATACGACCGGAACCTAATTGACCGACATACGAAGGATTCGCTGCATTGATATTTACTGCAGTATTCAAAATACAATTCCTTATATCGGTTGCAGTCATAGAAGGATTCACCGATTTAATCAGACCTGCGAGTCCTGCAACCATTGGTGATGCCATTGAAGTTCCTTGTTTGTAGCCGTAGCTGCTTCCTACAGTAGTGGAATAAATAGAAGATCCCGGCGCTGCAACGTCTACCCATGTACCAAAACAGCTGAAGGAAGAACGCACATCACCCGTTGTAGTTGAAGCAACTGCAATACAAGGCGTATAGGCAGCAGGATAATGCAATACATTATCATTATCGTTACCGGCAGCAGCTACAAGAACTACACCTTGGTTAGAAGCCCAGTTGATGATATTGGAAGCTGTTGTTGAAGAACCGGTTCCTCCCCATGACATGTTGATGATTTTTGCACCGGCGTTCACCGAATACACTCCACCATCGTAACCGTGAGTAACTGAAGATGAAGAGTTGGTTGCCTTAACAGGAAGAAGACGAATATTGTATCCGATTGAAGCTACTCCCACAGCATTGTTCGAACGTGCGCCGGCAATTCCTGCAACGTGTGTACCATGATCGAAGGCGTTGGTTGGAGGATTGGGATTGTTATCATTATCGGCAACATCAAAACCATTGCGGTCGTCGATATATCCATTACCATCGTTATCGATACCATCACCTGCAATTTCACCGTTATTGGTATAAATTACTGCGGTAAGATCGGGGTGATTGGTTTGAATTGCATCATCAACAATTGCAACTACAACAGTTGGACTACCTGTAGAAATATTCCATGCCTGCTGCGCATTGATTTGAAACAATCCCCATTGAGTGGAAGAAGAAAAACTCGGATCGTTGGGAGTTAAAAAATGCTTGAGTAGCGGAACGCGCTCGGCATATTCTACCATTCCACTTTGTTTGATCTTGTTCATGATCACATCCACATTTGAAAAATCATTGAACTCCAACAAAAACACGTTCGACAGATTTAAATCATTTTTCACCATCCAATACGGACGTGATAATTTAGTGATCTGGTGTTGAGCGCTGAGCGGACGAAGGAAATTGAGCGTTGTAAGATCAAGATTGTTGTAATTCACCGATGCCTCCTGTTCCATCCTGAAACCCGGAAGATTGAGACGAACATCTTCTTTGATCTTGAACCAGATCTTTCCATCCTGATACTCGGAGTACACCGTTTGTGCACGCAAAGGATTCGGAACGACTCCCGTAAGGAGCAATGCAAGTAGTAGGTAAAATTTTCTCATGGTTTTTTTGGATTTAGCCGCTTCAATATACGAAGGCGAATTGCAATTTGGAGCCCTAAAGGCCGCTTATTTAGGCAACGCAAA
Organism: Flavobacteriales bacterium; assembly: GCA_046289975.1. GTDB lineage: Bacteria > Bacteroidota > Bacteroidia > Flavobacteriales_D > UBA2798 > UBA2798. The sequence continues at coordinate 5,642 of JBKBUQ010000175.1, forward strand.
ACAGAAAATCTGAACCTTTAAAAAAAACTCCTTTTTGCTCAAAACCAAAACAATATCCTCTCAAGCAAAACGTCTTGGATATAAAGAGCAAGGATCTCAATGTCTAATTTTAACAAAACATCTTCGTGTTTGTTAAATTTTAGAACAAGTTTACCAGAGCAAACCACACTCATTCAATGAACTGTATCATTACATTTTTAAACCGACAGCCTAAATGAAAACCGTTTTAATCACAGGAACTTCATCCGGAATTGGAAAGTCAACTGTAAAACTTTTCCACCAAAAAGGATGGAACGTCATTGCAACCTCAAGAAGCCCTGAAAAAGAGAAGGAACTAAAAGAAGATGATCGTTTGATGATCACCGTATTGGATGTAACAAAACCAACAGGAATTCAGGAAGCAATATCCAAAGGAATTGCGCGTTTCGGAAAAATTGATGTACTGGTAAATAATGCCGGTTACGGATTGGTTGGTCCTTTCGAAGCTGCCACTGATGAGCAGATTCGCAGACAGTTTGATACCAACGTGCATGGAATATTTAATACCACTCAACTAATTCTTCCACATTTCAGGGAAATGAAATCCGGAG
>JBKBUQ010000176.1:0-6139 GCA_046289975.1 Flavobacteriales bacterium
TGGGATTACTTGTTTAAAACCGCCTATATCCCACATTCGGGACGTGATATTGAGCTTGGATTTGAAGGAGATGAAAATTTTCCGCAAGATTTTGTGCATCAGGAGCTTTATGGCTTCAAAAAAGAGGAATAATGTTTGCATGTGAGGAGGGAAGACTCTATTTTTGACTAAACCTTCCCAACATGAAATCACTGTTTTTTTCTTTATTCTTTTTTGCTTTCACCTATAACATCGTATCTGCAGATCCTGTTGATCACACAACATGGGATGCCATGCTCAAAAAGTATGTTACTGCCAAAGGTAACGTAAACTACAAAGCCTGGCAAAAGGATACAACGGATCTGGTTGCTTATCTTAAAACCATTTCTGATAACCCGCCTCAGTCTTCCTGGACATCCAACCAAAAGAAGGCCTACTGGATGAACGCTTACAATGCATTTACAGTTCGTCTGGTTTTAGCCAGGTACCCTGTTAAGAGCATTAAGGATATTGGTGGAATTGTTAGTCCATGGAAACTGAAATTCTTTACGATAGCCGGAAAGAAAACAGATCTTGATTATATCGAACACAGTGTACTACGGGTGGAATTCAATGATCCTCGTATCCATGTTGGAATCAATTGTGCTTCTTATTCTTGTCCCCGCTTATCAAATATTGCGTTTACCGCAGATAATGTGGAGGCTGAATTGGAAAAATTGATGAAGGAGTTTGTAAACGACCCAACCAAAAACAAAATCACTGCTGATAAGATCGAGATTTCTGAAATCTTTAATTGGTTTGAAAAGGATTTTACCAAAAATGGTTCCCTTATTGATTTTCTAAACAAATACTCGAACCTTAAAATCAATGCCGGTGCAAAAAAATCCCACATGAAATACAACTGGAATCTGAACCAGTAATAAGTGGTTATTAAATCTTTTTTATCGAAAAAAAGTCATAATGGAGAAGTCATATTACAATCCTGAGGATCTGAAAAAATTTGGAAATATTGCGGAGTTTGATGCAGAACTAGCGGCGAAATTTTTTGATTATTACGGTGAAGTATTCAAGGAAGGAGCTTTAACTGCCCGCGAAAAATCCTTAATTGCTCTTGCAGTTGCACATGCTGTTCAATGTCCGTATTGTATTGATGCCTATACTCAGGATACAATTGCAAAGGGATGCAGTGAAGAACAGATGATGGAAGCTGTCCACGTTACTGCTGCTATTCGCGGAGGAGCTTCTTTGGTACATGGCGTTCAAATGATGAACAAAGCCAAGAAATTGGTGATGTAATGGCATTGATCAAATCACTTAAATCGCGTAACAGCGATCTTGCCGAACCTGCTGAACAACTGAAGCTCTTGAACGGAGATATTTTCCGTGAAGGGAAACTTCCAACATTCAGGGAAATGCTAATGGCGATTAATGCATTTCCATTAAAGCCTGCTGCATTAAAAATTTTTCAGATGAATATCGGTTACATGTGTAACCAAACCTGCAAACATTGCCATGTAGACGCCGGTCCTGATCGCAAAGAGATTATGTCGCTTGAAACCATGCAGCGCTGTATTGATATTATTTCAAAGCATAAATTCGATACAGTCGATATCACCGGTGGTGCACCTGAAATGAATCCTGACTTTCGCTGGTTTATAACTGAACTTCGTAAAACAGAAGTCAGGGAAATCATTGTCCGCTGTAACCTTACCATCATCCTGGCGAATGCCAAATACAAGGACTTGCCCGGATTTTTTAAAGCGAACCGCATTCGTGTGGTGAGTAGTCTGCCTTTTTACAATGCCGATCGTACCGACAGACAACGAGGTGAGGGTGTATTTGCTAAATCCATTGATGCCCTCAAATTGCTGAATGCTGTTGGATACGGTATGCCTAATTCCGGATTGATTCTGGATCTTGTTTACAATCCCGGTGGTGCTTTTTTACCTGCTGAACAATCCGGACTTGAACGTGATTTCAAAAAAGAGCTCATGGATCATTTCGGAATTCAATTCAACTCCTTACTTTGTCTTAACAATTTACCGGTGAGCCGTTTCCTTGAATACTTAGTTAAGTCAGATAATTTTGATGAGTACATGGATCTTTTGGTGCGATCTTTTAACCCAGGTGCAATACAAGGTGTAATGTGTAGGGATACAATTTCGGTGGATTATGATGGATTTATTTATGATTGTGATTTCAATCAAATGTTAAAAATGAATGTCGATCGGAATGCTTCACAGCACATCAATGATTTCGATATAAAAAAGTTAACCGAACGGAATATTGTAATCAATCAGCATTGTTTCGGATGCACAGCAGGAGCCGGTTCTAGTTGTCAGGGTGCTACTACATGATCAATAGTAAATTCATTTCCATTGGGATTTTTCTGATCCTGACATTTCTCTTGGAATCATTTTTTGTGTTCGGAACGCAAAATGGTTTTGATAAAATGGTGCATAGTAAAATTCGACATGTTGTACCGCTGATTGAACCTGCAGAGCTGAAAAAGAAAATTGAATCGGGTATTGAAATTACGCTTCTGGATGCCCGGGAAAAATCTGAGTATTCGGTCAGCCATTTAAAAAATGCCATTCATGTTGGCTACGATCATTTTAATATTAGCAGCATAGCTACACTGCCCAAAAACAGATTAACCATTGTTTATTGCAGTATTGGTGTTCGCTCTGAGAATATTGCGGAAAAATTGAGGAAAACAGGTTTTACTGATGTGAAGAACCTCTTTGGTGGAATTTTTAAATGGGTCAATAGCGGTTATCCTGTCTATACCACCGGCAATACAGAAACCAGTGCTATTCATCCATATAGCAAATCATGGGGTAAATGGCTTACTAAAGGGCAAAAGCGGTATGAGTAACAGGACCAATCTATTAATGGTTTTTGTGCGAAATGCGAGGATAGGTAAGGTTAAAACGCGTCTTGCAAAAAAAGTTGGCGACGAAGAAGCATTAGAAATATATGTTCGATTGTTGCAATACACTGCTGAAGTTTGCAGTGCTGCAAATGCAGAAAAAGCTGTCTTCTATTCAGAGTATATCGTCGAAAGCGATGAATTTTCCGTGTCTGAATTTCAAAAATTCCTTCAGTTAGGGGACGATCTTGGAGAGCGGATGAAGAATTCATTTGTAAAAGGTTTTGGCAGGGGATATGAAAAAATTTTAATTGTGGGAAGCGATTGCATGGAATTAACTTCGGAGATCATCAATGAAGCTTTTGTTTCGCTTGTTGAAAATGATGTTGTGATCGGCCCTGCAAAGGATGGAGGTTATTATTTGTTAGGAATGAAAAAATTATTCCCCGAATTTTTCAGAAATAAGGTTTGGAGTACCAGCAATGTTTTTCTGGATACGCTTCTCGATATCCAAAAGTTGAATTTAAAATTTCATGCCTTGCCCATGTTGAACGATGTGGACGAAGAATCCGATCTTACGGATGAACTCAGAAATCTGCTATGATCCCTTTTGAGCTGAGTATCATAATTCCTGTCCTCAATGAGGAAGAAAATATTGAAACATTAATTAATTTGCTACACGAACGTTCGTACGGTATTTCCGCAGAAATAATTGTTGTTGATGGTGGAAGCAGTGATCGAACCATTGAGATTGCACTTTCAAAAAATGCTATAGTGATTTCTTCTTCCAAAGGACGCCCAATTCAAATGAATAAAGGTGCAGAACGTGCTACAGGTAAGATTTTATGGTTTTTGCACGCAGACAGTATTCCACCGGTGCATTACGATAAATTCATTCTTGGGGCGGTTCAATCCGGTTATTTATCCGGTTGTTTTAGAATGCAATTTCAGACTAGTAATTTTTTGCTTCGGTTCTTTGGTTGGCTCACCCGATTCAATTCGAAGTATTGCAGGGGAGGAGATCAAAGTTTATTTGTAACAGCTGATGTATTTGATAAAGCAGGAAAATACAATGAACAGTATTTGATTTTTGAGGATAATGAAATCCTTCCGCGAATAAAAAAACTTACTAAGTTTAAGGTAATCCAACATACACTTTTTACTTCTATACGGAGATACAGGGACAATGGGATTTATCGGCTTCAATACCGATTTATGCGATTACATACTATGTACAGACGAGGAGCTACGATTGACGAATTGCTGGTGTATTATAAAAAACACGTAAAATGACAGAAACAGAAAAAATAAAGCAATCAACTGAGTTTTTACGGACCAATGGAATTGCAGATGTTTCTATTGGAATTGTGCTTGGTACCGGCTTGGGAAATTTGATTACAAAAATTGAGATCGAAAAAGAAATTCCTTACGAGTCTATACCTGGTTTTCCTATTAGCACAGTAGAATTTCATTCCGGAAAATTGATTTTCGGAAAGATCAATGGGAAGCAGGTATTGGCTATGAACGGTCGGTTTCATGCCTACGAAGGCTATTCCATGAAACAAATTACATTTCCTATTCGGGTGATGAAGTTATTGGGAATTGAAACCCTCTTAATTTCGAATGCTGCCGGTGGAATGAATTTGGAATTTCGCAAAGGTGATTTGATGGTTGTCGCGGATCATATCAACCTTCAGCCGAATAATCCCTTAATAGGAAAAAACCTTGATGAATTTGGTCCTCGTTTTCCTGACATGAGCGAAGCCTACGATAAGGATCTGAGAAAACGTTTGCTGGATATTGCAAAACGTGAAAACATAAAAGTTGTTGAGGGAATTTATGTTTCAGTTCCCGGTCCCAACCTTGAAACTGCAGCTGAATACCGCTTTTTACACCGTATTGGTGCGGATGCAGTTGGTATGAGTACGGTCCCGGAAGTAATAGTTGCCCGTCATCAATCCATGCGGGTTGCGGCAATTTCGGTGATTACGGATGAGTGTGATTCTGATCATCTTCAACCGGTCAATATTGCTGAAATAATTGAGGTGGCCGGAAAAGCTGAAGTGAAACTTAGTACTTTGTTTAGTGCTTTAATTGCAGAATTGTAAGGATTGATTGAATGCACTAAACTTCTACATATCATATGTATTTTAATTTAAACACTGAACGATGTCTTACCACGATACAACGAAAGATTTTTACAAGCAGGCAGCACTTACACCCGATGTTGGACTTTGTTGTACCACTACTCCCATTTGGAAACTTCCTGAATTGGATATTCCCCTTATCATGCAACAAATGAATTACGGATGCGGTAGTACTGTTCACCCTCGTGATCTTTCCGGGTCGCCAACTGTCCTGTATGTTGGTGTTGGTGGAGGAATGGAACTTCTTCAGTTTGCTTATTTCAGTCGGAAAAAAAGCGGAGTCATTGGCATTGATGTGGTAGATGAAATGCTGGATGCTTCAAGAAAGAATTTTGTGGAGGCTGAACAATTGAATCCATGGTTTAAGTCTGATTTCGTTGATTTGCGAAAAGGTGACGCTTTGCACTTACCTGTAGCAGATAGTTCTGTTGATGTGGCGGCACAGAATTGCCTGTTCAATATTTTTAAGATCGATGATCTGAAGTTGGCTTTGCAGGAAATGTACAGGGTATTGAAACCGAACGGACGATTGGTGATGAGTGATCCGATCAGCGAAGATATTATTCCTGATGCATTGCGAAACGACGAAAAACTCAGAGCTGCATGTCTTAGCGGTGTCATCCCTTTGCAGGAATATATCCGATTGATTACTTCAGTTGGATTTGGAACCGTTGAAATCAGAGCCAAACGTCCATACCGCATCCTTGATCCAATGCACTATTCTACGGATAAGCCGATTTACATAGAGAGTGTTGAAGTATGTGCAATCAAAGATCCAATGCCCTCAGATGGACCTTGTGTCTTTACCGGAAGATCTGCCATATATTTTGGGAAGGAAGAATTTTTTGATGATGAAAAAGGTCATGTTTTGATGCAAAACCAACCTCTCGCAGTATGTGATAAAACGGCTGGCGCGTTGAGAGATTTGAAAAGAAAAGATATTTTTATTTCCGATTCAACCTGGTTTTATGATGGGGGAGGGTGTTGTTAATTCAGCTTTTAGTTGTTTAGAGCACCTTCGGTAATCCATTTTTCTATAACACTTATTTGGCAATCACTCAGTTTTGGTCCATTTGATGGCATTGCTGCATAACCATTCTGATGTCTTACAGATCCAATAAGGCTTCCATCCAGAGCAAGC
>JBKBUQ010000177.1:0-6133 GCA_046289975.1 Flavobacteriales bacterium
AAAAAAATATCCCATCATGACCAAAATTCTCGCAAACGACGGTATCGACAAATCCGGACAAGTGCTTCTCGAAAAGGCAGGTTTTCAGGTAATCACTGAAAAAGTAGCTCAGGACCAACTGGCTAATGCTATCAACGAAAACAACTACGAAGTGGTTCTTGTTCGATCAGCAACAACTGTCCGCAAGGAAGTGATGGATGCATGTCCCAACCTGAAAATGATTGGTCGCGGTGGTGTAGGAATGGATAATATTGATGTTGCCTACGGACGTGAAAAAGGAATTGATGTATTCAACACTCCCGGCGCATCTTCTCAATCGGTTGCAGAACTGGTATTTTCGCATTTGTTCAGTATGGCACGATTTCTCTATGATGCCAACCGCAATATGCCTGTGAAGGGAGAAACCGAATTTGATAAACTCAAAAAAAACTACGCAAAAGGGATAGAATTACGTGGCAAAACCATCGGAATTATTGGTTTCGGAAGAATCGGACAATCTGTTGCAACGTATGCACTTGGCTGCGGAATGAAAGTAATTGCACACGATCCATTCGTAAAAGATGCACATGTTGAACTTGAGATTCACGGTCACGGCAAAGTGAAAGTGAACATTAAAAGTTCTTCAATGGATGAATTGCTTGCCAATGCAGATTTCATTTCATTGCATGTACCCAAACAAAAAGACGGATCTGCAGTAATTAAGTCAGTTGAAATTGAAAAAATGAAAGCAGGAGTTTGTCTTGTAAACACTGCACGTGGTGGAGTGATTAACGAGGACGATCTGATAGCAGGACTGAACAGCGGAAAAATTGCGCATGCAGCATTGGATGTATTCGAAAATGAACCTACACCACGCAAAGACCTTCTTTCCCACCCTAAGATTTCACTTACTCCTCACATCGGAGCGTCAACTGTAGAAGCACAGGATCGGATTGGTGTGGAGATCGCAGAAAAAATCATTTCGTTTTACAAGAAGTAATTTATTGTTATGGCGGTAATCCGTCCCTTTAAAGCGATTCGCCCAACACGCGACAAGGCTCATCTGGTAGCATCCCGGTCGGTGAACCTCTACAAGCAACGCATTCTCAATGCCAAGCTCGAAGAGAATCCCTATACCTTTATGCATGTTATTCTTCCGGAGTTCGGATCAAAAATCACGACTAAACCAAATACAACCGAACGTTTCAAGCTGGTGAAGAAAAATTTCGAATCCTTTCGGAAAAAGGGAATTTTTATTCAGGATAAAAATGATTGTCTTTATATCTACCGTCAGCTTAAAGATGGCTACTCCTATACAGGCATCATTGCCGGAGCAGCTGTAGATGATTATTTGAATGGCGTAATAAAAATTCATGAGCAAACGCTTACCAAACGAGAAGAGATTTTTAAAAACTACCTCGATGTTTGTGGATTCAATGCAGAACCTGTTTTACTTTCTTACAGTGACAACAATACTGTAGATAAAGTATTGAAACGCTACACTGCCGAACGATCGGAATATGAATTTACAACAGCTGATGGTGTAACACATTTCCTGTGGATCATTGCCGCGAAAAAAGATATAGATATTATTTGCAGAGCATTTGAGAAAATTCCTGCGGTATATATTGCAGACGGACATCATCGAAGTGCATCATCCGCTTTGCTTGCAAAAGATCGCCGCTCTAAACTAAAAAAATACAGTGGTAAAGAAATGTTCAATTACTGCATGGCCTTTTTTATTTCTGAAAGTCAGTTAAACATTTACGATTTTAATCGGGTAGTAAAAGATCTCAATGGATTAAGTTCAAAGGAATTTCTTGACCAGCTGCGTGAAAAATTTGAAGTCGAGTCGAAAGGAAATAAGTGTTACCGTCCAAAAAAACTTCACAATTTCAGTATGTATCTTGGAGGGGAATGGTATTCGCTTTCTGCAAAAAAAGGAAGTTTTAATTCAAAACATCCGGTGGGAAATCTTGATGCACAAATTCTTACCGAAAACATCCTCTCCCCTATTTTGGGAATTCATGATTTAAAGACCGATTCCCGAATTGAGTTTGTTGGTGGTTTACAAGGCATGGAAGGTTTGCAGCGAAAGGTTGATGAAGGAAAAATGAAAGTTGCGTTTGGTTTGTTCCCTGTAAAAGTGGATCAACTCAAACAAATTGCAGATACCAACAACATCATGCCACCCAAAACGACCTGGATTGAACCAAAACTGAGAAGCGGGTTGGTTATTCAGAGTCTGGATTGATTTACAAATCAGAAAAATGTCCATTAGCGAAAACCTGCACCACATCGAATCGGAAATTCCGGCGCATGTAAGGCTAGTTGCTGTTTCGAAAACAAAACCCAACGAACAGATTCTGGAAGCCTATGCATACGGTCAGCGTGATTTTGGTGAGAATTACATCCAGGAATTAACTACCAAAGCTGAATCACTTCCCAAAGATATACGCTGGCATGCCATTGGACATATTCAAACCAACAAGGTAAAATACATTGCGCCTTTTGTACACCTTATTCATGGTGTCGACAGCCTGAAATTGTTGCAGGAAATCAATAAACAGGCTGCAAAAAGCAATCGGGTGATTGATTGTCTTTTGCAGGTTTTCATTGCAAGCGAAGAAACCAAGTTCGGACTGGATGAGATCGAAGTAAACGAAATTCTAAGAAGCGAAATTATCCGAACACTGCCCAATATCCGTATTGTTGGTCTGATGGGAATGGCGTCCAATACAGATGATGAAAAACAAGTACGAAAAGAATTCCGGAATTTGAAATCACTGTTTGATTCTGTAAATCAACTTCAACCAGGCATCACCATACTCTCTATGGGAATGAGCGGAGATTACAAATTGGCAATTGAAGAAGGCAGCACCATGATTAGAGTTGGAAGCTTAATTTTTGGCGGGAGGAATTAAATATTCAGTTTATTACTATTCATAATCCAAGTACCCTTAAATAAATACCGATACATAAAACATGTCAAGACTCGAATTCGCCCGGCAACGATTAATTGGAATGATTAACCGAATTGAAACTGCTGAAGAGATTCAGGAACTTGTTGATCTTTTGTATTTACGCGAGGAAGAAAAAAAACGGGAACAAAAAGAACGCGAAAAAGAAAAATCAACGAAACCAAAAAAACAATGAATTCATTTTTTCGAATAATTGCTCATCTCGAAGGTTGGTCTTATCTCATATTGTTGTTGGTTGCCATGCCCATGAAATACATTTGGAGCAATCCGGTATTTATCCGCCCGGTTGGTATGGCGCATGGATTATTGTTTGTACTGTACCTTCTGCTTGTTTTTTTGCTCAGCAGAGAACATAAATGGGACAAAAAATTTACACTTTTCGCTTATGCTGCTGCTTTTTTGCCCATTGCAACATTCATCGTTTCCAATCGGGTGAAGCAATTTTCCGGGACAAAAGAATAATTCCTGTCACAACAAATTCCCGGTAAATTATAGCCTCACTCTTCCTAACCATATCTTGGAATAGGTTCCGTCAAAACCAATATAAAGAACCGATCCGTCTGACAAATATTTCCACGGAATGAGGTTATCGGAATAATACCGTTGACGTCCTTTACTGTTTAATCCAATATTTACAGGTTCTTCCATTTTCGCTTTCGAAGGATCAATTGGAATCAAGCGCGGGAAGAACAGGTATTTATTTATACTCGTATAAACGGATGGTCCAAATACCTGTGTAAAAACATTGTCGTTGAATACTGGCTGATCATACACATAGTTTCGCACATCGTACAATTCCGAAACTTCCCAATACCATTTACCCTCGGGAGAACGTCGAACCCACATCGGGCTAACGGCATCATCGCGACGAAACAACCATCTGTAATAGCGATATCCGTAAACGATATCAAGTTTCAGATCCTCATCAAAACAAATCAATAAGGGCTGACGGTAACCATTACGTACGGTGCGCGATCGGGTCTGACCATTTGTTCCGTTTGTTTCTCGCACTTCAGATTCCATTATTCGTTGTCCACCAACAAAGAATTCACCTTTGGGCCCCATTTTCGCATAAGAAAAAAGGAATTGTCGTCCTCTGTAGGATATACCCAATCGCTTTGCCTGTTTGTCCGCTTGCTGGTGAAACGAACGCTGGTGGTGATAGCTGATCTTATCAATTCGATCACCAACGATTCGCACAAGCTGAAATCCCTGGTAACGTTTCCCATTCTTCGAAATTTCATGTCGTGGTTCTGTGGGCAATGCTGTGTAATACCGGTTTGGTTTTGCCGGTCCCCATAACAACAAGGTATCGTTGCGGTGCATAATATCCATCATTTTCCATCCACTTCCATAAAGCAATAAAGGCATTTCGGTAATAACACCATCTTTTGATACCTTAACGATTGTCCAGTTTCCTTTTTTAGGATCTTTATTACTGATAAAAGCGCTTCCTGCAGGAGCAAAAACGTAAAGCATAGACGCGTTGGGATCAGGGAAACGATGATTGCGTTCTTCCCCAAGGAAATGCTCATCATCAGTATACTCAAGCTTTTTCGCACGAACTAACTCCATTTTGTATTGGAATTTCCATTCACGCAACACCTCCATATTCAGATCGCGATCGATTAGCAATAATTGATAATGTTCAAGCAACGGAACCCTTGAGTGTGGGCTTTGCTGAAGCAATTTTCCCTTTTCCTTGAATGCAATCAATGCAAATACTTTATCAACCCCCGGATGATAAAACTGGTGAACGAGGTAATATTTCTCATCCTGCAGTCGTTCCATATCACGTGCTCCTGTTACCTGCCGCTGAACAAAATAGTCGCGGATAAACCAGTTCCAGGTGTAGGAATCGTAATAACGGATGAATTCAATTTTTTGTCTGTCGCCAATCCGTATGCTTTGTTGAACAGCAAAACCTTCTTCTGTAAAATGTTCGCCCCGGTAATTCCGATACATACGGCGCAAATGACCTTCGTCGGAATAATACTGATCTTCCATTTCATTCTCCAGCAATTGCAATTCGGGACTAAATGTGTACCTGAAAAATGATCTGGAATTGATTTGATTGGTTTGACGGAATATCAATTGAATATTACCAGTTGAAGGGTCTTCTGTAACATTTACCAACTGCGAATACCGCATCGAAGAACGTACCGGAAAAACAGTATCCGCAATGACCTTCTGAGCGAAAAGATCGCTGCCAAGTAAAAACAAAAAAAGAAAAACAAAATATCTCATAAGCAATTGTTCATCAAACATCATGCTAAATATCGATTTTTTTTGATTTACCCTTCTTTCGCATCTTAACGGGAACTGCATTTTTTATGTTCTCCTCCAAAACATCCAGCAATCGCTCCTTTACCGGGAAACGGCTTGTGATCAGTGAAATTTCGCGGACAGGTGCAGGACTTTTAAAATACCTCACCTGATCCATTTCCCGTTTACCAAAATCCCTTACAGCCAATTCGGGTAGAAGTGTCAACCCGTTTTCTGCATCCACCATACGTTTTAGAGCAAGGATACTTCCCGATTCATAATGCAAGCGCGAATACTGACCACTCCCCTTCACCTTACAAAAATTCAATACCTGATTCCGAAAACAATGCCCCTCCTGCAATACCCACATTTCTTCAGCATCAATATCGCTTGCCTGCAACACATTCTTTTTTCGGAGCGGATGATCTTTAGACATGTACGCAACAAATTCTTCATAAAAAACAGGACGCTCAATAATACCCGATTCCTGCAAAGGGGTAGCGAGAATGCCTGCATCCAATTGTCCAGTCCGCAAACGATGAACGATTTCGGCGGTGGTGTATTCGGTAATGGTCAATTCAATTTTCGGATTGTTGCGAAGGAATTTACCTGCAAACAAAGGCAGCAAATAAGGCGATAAGGTTGGAATTACGGCAATGTTTAATGAGCCGCTAAGCTCTTCTTTTCCCTCACGAACAAACTCACGTAATGCACGACTCTCCTGCACGATCCTGCGGGCACGAACAACAAAATCACGTCCCATTTCAGTCAATTCAACAGGATGCGTGTTCCTGTCAAATAACTTGATTTCGAGATCGTCCTCCAGCTTTTTAACCTGCATGCTGAGTGTCGGCTGGGTAACAAAACAACGTCCTGCTGCTTCTACAAAACTTCCGGAATCGGCTATT
>JBKBUQ010000178.1:0-6116 GCA_046289975.1 Flavobacteriales bacterium
AACGGTTAAATACCTGTACGGTACAATTGGGATGATAAAGATTCAGGAATGGAATCTCCCAAACGTCATTGGTTCCGTCACCATCGGGTGTAAATCCTGTTGGAATGATAATTTCAAAACAGGTGCTCATTACAATCAACAATGAATCGGATGTTGGAGGACAAGCTCCTGTTGGCGTTACCACCCATGCTAAAACAGATGTGCCGTTGCTTAGATTGGTAACTGTAGTTGTTGCCGATGTTGGTGTGCCAATTGTTCCTGCTCCTGATAAAATTACCCAGGTTCCTGTTCCATTGCTTGGAGCCGTTGCTGTAATTGTAACTGTATTCACGGTATCGCAAACAATTACATCAGGTCCGGCTACTGCCGGACTCGTGGCTGCATCTACTGTAACCGTAAAGCTGCAGGTAGAAACGTTGCCTGCAGCATCGGTTGCAGAGTAGGTGAGGGTAGTCGTTCCAATTGGGAAAGTGGATCCGCTGCTTAATCCTGTGGCGTCGGTTTGAACAACTGTTGCTGTTCCGCAATTGTCGGTTGCTGTTGGTGCAACAAATGTTACCACCTGATTACAACTGTTGATATTGGCAGTGCAATTAATGACCGGTGCTTCCGTATCGGCTACTGTAATAGTGAAATTACAAGTACTCTGATTTCCGTTGGCATCTGTCAATGTAAGCGTAACAGTAGTTGTACCTGCAGATATTGCTGTACCTGCAGTAGGATTTTGAGTTACAGTTACACTGGAAGATCCGCAATTGTCGGTGAATGTTACCTGTGATGTGTAATCACCCAGTGTATGCGTACAACCCGAAGTGATGTTCACATTTTGTGGCGATACACAGTTTGTAACAACTGGAGCGGTGTTGTCGGTGAGAATCACAGAGAACGTACATGTTGCAGAATTACCTGCACCGTCGGTTGCTGTTAGGGTTACAATTGTAGTTCCCGTAATTACTGTTCCCGCCGAAGGTGATTGCGTAATGGTTACACTTCCTGCTGCAGAACAATTGTCGCTAACTGTTGCAAGTGTGGTATAGCTTGGCAGTGTAAACTGACAGTTGGCATCTGGCGCTTCGTTTTGGTTGGGCGCACAGGTTACGAATGTTGGTGCTATCACATCTGCAACTGATACAGTGAACGTACAAGTATTCGCATTTCCGGATGCATCGGTTGCTGTTAGCGTAACTGTAGTTGGACCGCTAATGGTAGTTCCGGCAGCAGGAGATTGCGTTACCGTAACACTTCCAGAACCTCCGCAGTTGTCGTTTACAATGGCGGTTGAAGTATAATCACCCAATACACCCTGACAACTTGCATTGCCCGGAACAGTTTGGTTAGGCGGACAAGATGTAAATGTTGGTGCACTTGCATCTGTTACAGTTACCGTAAATGAACAGTTGTCGCTGTTTCCGTTAGCATCAGCAACAGTGATGGATATGGTATGTGTTCCTGTTCCCAATGCAGTTCCGGCAGCAGGTGATTGGGTAATTGTAATGTTTGCACCTGATGAACAATTGTCTGTAACCGAAATGGAAGAATTGAAGTTGGGAACAATATACTGGCAAGACGCATTTACAATTCCGGTAGTGTTGGCAGGACATCCACCTGTAATGGTAGGAGGAGTGTTATCTGCTACGATCACCTGGAAGGTACACGTGCTTGTGTTACCGTTATTATCTGTTGCCTGTATGGTTACCGTTTGAGTTCCTGATACCATAGTACCCGGAATCGGTGATTGTGTGAGACTAAAAATTCCGCAGTTATCGGTTGCTGTTATACCGGCCATATAATCCGCCATAACAAACTGACAAGTTGCGTTAGCAGTTACGTTTTGATTGCCGGGACATCCGGTAATAACCGGGTTTTGCGTATCGGCAACACTTACCTGGAAGGAACACGTTGCAATGTTTGTTCCTGCATCTGTTGCTGTAATGGTGATGGTATGGTTTCCTACACCAAGTGTGGTTCCCGCAACAGGTGATTGAGAAACAACGATGCTTCCAGAAGGTGTACAGTTATCGCTGACAGTAATACTTGTTGTGAAATTGGGAACAGTATAAGTACAGCTGGCGTTAACGTTCGCAGTTTGATTGGATGGGCAACCTGAAATTACAGGAATAGTGTTATCTGTAACTGTAACGGTGAAAGAACAGTTGGCATTGTTTCCGTTTGCATCGGTTGCAGTGAGTGTGATGGTATGTACACCAACTCCAAGATTGGTCCCTGCTGCAGGCGATTGTACTACTGTAATGCTTCCGGATGGTGTGCAGTTATCGCTAACCGTAATGGAAGTCGCAAAATTGGGAACGGTGTACTGACACGAAGCGTTCACGTTGCCGGTTGTATTGGCAGGACAACCTGTAATAAGCGGTGAACTGTTATCGGTAACTGTAATTGTAAAGGAACAATTGGCCGTATTACCGGCAGCATCGGTTGCGTTGATGGTGATCGTGTGAACACCTACTCCGAGTATGGTTCCTGCAACCGGCGATTGTGTACGCGTAATAGAAGCTGGAGCTGTACAGTTATCGCTAACAGTTATCGTCCCGGTGAAACTTGGAACGATGTACTGACACGATGCGTTTACGTTTCCGGTTGTATTCGCAGGACAACCTGTAATTGTAGGTGCTGCATTATCCGTTACCGTTACTGTGTACGAACAAGTAGCCACATTGTTTGCAGCATCACGAACAGTGTAAGTAACTGTTGTAACACCGGTATTGAATGTTTGTGTTCCAATGTTGTTGATACCTGCACCTGGAGAATTTCCTGTAGTGGCACCTGTCATTGCCCAGGTTAATGTTGTAACACCGCAATTATCTCCCGTTGTTGGGTTGGGTGAAGTTACCGATGCAGTACATCCTGCAGCTCCTGTGGTTCCTGTTTGGTTGGAGGGACAGGTAATGGTTGGATTTACATTGTCGGTAACAGTAACCGTAAATGAACAAGTAGCAGGATTGTTGGAGGCATCACGCACAGTATAGGTAACGGTAGTAACTCCTGCATTGAAAGTAAATGTTCCTACATTATTGATTCCTGCACCGGGCGAATTGGCAACGGTTGCGCCTGTCATAGCCCATGTTAATGTGCTCACCTGGCAATTGTCATTGGTAACTGGATTCGGAATTGTAACCGATGCTGTACACGATCCTGCACTGGTGTTTGCCGTTTGGTTGGAAGGACAAGTAATTGTCGGTGCTGTTACATCCGGTGGAATGGTAACAATAACAGAACCACCCGGACTAGAACATCCGTTTACGGTATAGGTGAGCGTATAGGTTCCTGCAACAACAGGATTTCGCGATGGGTTTTGTACGTTCGATGTCCATCCTCCGGGACCGGTCCAGCTATAGGTAGCACCGGCAATAGCAGGGACAGATAAATTCAGTACACTGTTTGAACAGGAAACCGGTGCAGCACTTGGTACGGGTGAAGGTAATCCCACTACTGCTGTTCCGTTAAAGTCAAGCTGAAATCCTGCGCTTGGATAATCATCCCATTGGTTGATCAAAAGGTAATAGGTTCCTACTGCAAGGTTAGCCGGAGCAACCCATCCGTTACCATTCACATCTTCCGAATTATCTACTGCTCCGTTACCCATTCCGGTATTTCCGGTGTTGGATGCATAGGAACAACGAATCGGTGTGCCTAATCCTGAACATCCGCCAACGACCGGTCCGTAGAGCGCAAAATCGTAGTCGGCAGCAACAGGGTTTGGTACGATGGTCATTCCGAATGTGCCTGGTGTGGTAACATTAATGATATACCAGTTCGAATAGTTTTCGGCAATTACACAATCAGATACACAGGCATCGGCAATAAGTCCGGGACCGGTGGAATTCGCAGTAATTGGGTTAAGGTTATCGCAAACAAACTGTGCGTTGGTGCAATCTGCAATGGTGTTGGATTGCGGACCAATTCCTGCACCACCGGAGCAAGGGACACAACTTAATGTTGCGAACCATCCGGGAGTATTGATGATGTTGTCGGATAAAAAACGAACAGTGATACAACCACTGGGGTTGTTGGAAGTGAACGTAGTTCCCGCCGGAATATTACAACCACTGAAAAGGGTTGGACCATTCTGTGTGGGAGAATCTGTTATGATGAGAAAATCCCAGCACCCGAATCCGTCCTGATCAAGTGCAACACTGTTCTGAAACGTGAGTCGCATACATTGCCCGGGAGTATTCGGACAAAATGTACGGTAGATGTTGTTTACGTTATTACTGTAATTTCCTGCGGCACCACCATCGTCGTAGTAGTTTCCGGTACATCCGCTAACCATACAGTTTCCTGCATAGGTATTTTGGATTCCGGTTGTGGGGTGAAGGTAGGTCTGTGCAATTGCAGCCGATGAAAGAAAAGCAAAACCTATAGTGGCGAGTAAAAACTTTTTCATGGCGATCACAGTTTTTCAGGGTTAAAAAAGAGATCAAGATCGTCTTTGTGAATCAGCACCAGATAAATTTTGGTGGGGACCTGAAAGACGGCTTGTTTTTGTTTTGCGAGTTCCTCAACGAAAGGAAACTGAATACTCAATTTGCGTTGCAGCAAAATCACCTGTTCAATCATGCGAAGATGACTTCTTGCCTTTAGCGCTTTGGCATCGGGTAGTTCAAGCTGTTGCACGGAAGTAAATTTCGGGTTCGTTGCTCTGTTCTCGAGGTACTGGTAGAACTTTACCGGATTGGCAGAACACCACTGACGCACCTGTTCAAGGTAAACTTCAACATTGGGTGCGGTAATGCCATTTCCCAAACGCGGATAAGTAGGATCATCAATTCCGATCAGCTCCATGTAAAAATCAGGGTAACCACGCTCGGGTTGATTGGCATCTTTTTGAGCCGAAACCGAAACGGAGAACAAGCTGATGATAAGTGCCAACAGTAATTTGTAATTCTTCATGATTGAAAAATTAGTGGGTTAGAATAGTTGAAAAAACCTATGTAGTGTGTAGGTCGCATAAAGACCTGCGGCAAGCAGTGACACAAAAGTAAAGAAATTGTGAATTAATCTGCAAGCCCAAACGCTTCGTCGATAACTAAAACCGATTTAGTGAAGAAATAGTCAGATTAATCGATAAAAGTTGAATATTTCAACTAATTGGCTTGTTGTTGATAACTAGTTCATTACCTCTTAAGCATAGATTTTTGAGTAGAAATACGCAAAACACGTATTTTTTTAAAAAGTAGAGATTGGAAGATTCCAAATAGACGTTATGTAAGTGTCATTTCTCTAATGGTAAGATTAATAAGTGTATATGTTTTGTTCGGGCTTTTGAGTAATTGTACGCAGTAAGAATGAGTAGATGTACTCAAAAGAATTGAGTATATATTTCCTTAATATTGAGCAGATGTACTCATTAGAATGAGTAGGTAAGCGCAGGGATGGTGAGTGTATGTACTCAGGAATTTGAGTATAAATACTCAATTATCTACAAAAGCTATTCTTTATCAGGTATTTGTATACAACCAATTGAGTACAAATACCCGGTGCTGTTGAGTAGTAGTACTCAAAAGGCAAAAAAAACAGGCATCCTGTTAAGGGATGCCTGTTTTTATGAATTGTTTGTAGTGGCTTAGTGAGCAGCCTCTTCAGTAGCAGGAGCTGTAGTGTCAGCAGGAGCTTCTTCAACAGGTGCAGGTTCTTCAACTGGTGCAGGAGCAGCAGTTGCTGTAGAATCAGCAGCTTTTTCATCAGTTTTAGTTTCTCCACCGCAAGCAACAAGTGCCACAGCGATAAGGCTAGCGAAAATTACTTTTTTCATTTTTTTTAGGTTTTAGGGTTTGATTTTACATCTATATACCCGAATACCGATTAAGGTAACCCATATTCAAAAAAAAAAATTGGGTTACCTTGCACAGTCTTTAGGTATATATGAATGAACGTTCACAAATCGTAGTCTCAGAATCCGAGATCCGTGCAGTAGAAGCTGTAAGATCCGGTGACGAACGGGTGATTAAGGAGTTGTATAAAACACATTTCCAATTGGTTAAGCGGTTGGTCCTTAAAAACTCGGGTGATGAAGACGATGCGCGCGATCTGTACCAGGAGGCATTTATGGTCTTTTACGAAAATGTAAAAGATCCTGATTTTCAGCTTAAATCAGCCAT
>JBKBUQ010000017.1:0-1265 GCA_046289975.1 Flavobacteriales bacterium
TACCAAGTGGACATTTCCTTCCGGATCCAATGTTCCGGCAGGAGGATTTTTGCGTGTAGTGTGTTCAGGTAGAAATGAAGTATCGGGAGGATTTATTCATACCGGTCTTAAACTCACTCAAACTAAACCGGAAGTACTTGTTTTTGCTGCACCCGGCGGATCCGTATTAGAGGCTTTTCCATTAAATCCAACATTAAGTAATCATAGCAGAGGAAGAACTCCTGATGGCGGATCAACATGGTCGCTTTTTCAAACTCCTACTCCCGGAGCAAGTAACGGAGCTGCATCGCCGGAATATTCAGCTCGTCCGGTTATGGGGATGCCTGCCGGAATGTATAGCGGAACCATTTCGGTTTCCATCACAACCACAGATCCAACCGCAACCATTCGCTACACCGTAAACGGTTCAGAACCTACTGCAGCATCACCCGCTTATTCTGGTCCGATTTCAATATCTACAACTACTGTTTTACGCGCCCGTGGATTCAGTTCTACTCCAGGCGTGCCTCCATCGTTTATTGAGAGTAACACCTACTTCATCAACGTGTCGCACTCTATTCCTGTTCTGTCATTGTTTGGAGACGAAGTGGGCGTTTTATTGGGAGGTACACAAATAGATCCCATAGCGAATGTTGAATATTTTACTTCTACAGGAGTTTTACTTGCGGAAGCGAACGGAGAAGCAAATAAACACGGAAATGATTCCTGGGCATACAATCAGCGGGGAATTGATTTTGTTGCGCGTGATCAGTTTGGTTACAGCTATGCGTTGAGAAACACTCTATTTAGTCGTAAATCACGGAATGAATACCAAAAAATAATTATTAAGTGTGCCGCCAATGACAATTACCCATTTGAAGATGGAGCATATATTCGTGATGCATATTTGCATACACTTTCACATGATGGCCATCTTCATCTTGATGAGCGGACCTATGAGCCGTGTGTAATGTATGTAAACGGACAATACTGGGGCTTGTATGAAATTCGTGAAAAAGTTGATGATCATGACTTTACTAATCATTATTATAATCAGGATGAATTTAATGTCCAGTTTCTAAAAACATGGGGTGCAACTTGGTCGGAATACGGTGGTCCGCAAGCGCAAACCGATTGGAATGCTTTGCGCGCATTTATCAACGCGAACGATATGAGCATTCAGGCTAATTTCGATTATGTTGATTCGCTCTATAACTGGAAAAGTTTATGTGATTATTTTATTCTGAACTCCTATGCCGTTTGTATGGACTGGCTTAACTGGAACA